>JAYENM010000152.1:0-2765 GCA_034722095.1 Caldifarciminota bacterium
CTCTTAACCTTAAAGTAATGAAACCAATAAAAGCACCTGTAACCAAAGCGAAAATACCTGCTGCAGGTAGACAAATCCAGAATGACCATCCTAACTTCAGCGCTAGTAAGGCAGAAGTGTAGCCACTGATACCCCAAAAGGCCTGATGTCCTAAAGATAATTGTCCAGCATAGCCATATATTAAATTCAGGGCTGATGCCTGCATCATAAAAATCCCGGACATAATAATGATATGCATAAAATACTGGCCTCTTACCACAAGCGGGAATAGAACCAAGAAAATAATAAGCGAGCTATATGTTAACTTTAAATTTGGAATTCTCATCTTGAGGCCTCCTTTAATTTTCCAAACAACCCGGATGGCCTGAGAAGCAACACGAAAATAACGATTACAAAACCAATGGCATCCTTATAGCCGGATGAGACGAAACCAGCACCTAAACTCTCCGCTACTCCTAGTATCAGACCGCTAAAAACGGCTCCAGGAAAATTACCCATGCCTGCCATGATTACTACCACAAATGACTTAGCAATCACAAGCTCTCCCATAGACGGATATACCAAAAATACCGATCCTAGAAGAGCTCCACCTACAGCGGCTAGACCACAACCAAGGCCGAAGATAAAAAAATATATTCGATCAATACTTACTCCTACTAAAGAAGCTGCCTCTCTATCTTGGAAAGTTGCTCGCACTGCCATACCCAACCGCGTTTTCTGAATCAGTAAATGGATAACTAATATTATGATAGCAGTGGTTATAACACTAAATAACCTTATACTATTGAGAGAAACACACCCAATAGCTAAAGGGATAGGAGAGAAAGGAGATGGAACAGATCTAGGGACTGCTCCATACCCCAATAAGACTATATTCTGAAACAATACCGAAAGAGCAATCGTAACTAACAAGGATGCAGCCTCAGACTCAAGACGTACGCGGCGAAGAAGAAACCGCTCGCATGCCAGTGCAACCAAAACCACTACCGATACCGATAGAAATAATGAGATAAAGTAGTTAACTTTGAGCAGCGCAACAAATGTATAAACAGCAAAAGCTCCCAGCATATAAAACTCGCCGTGGGCAAAATTGACTATACGCATAATACCAAAGATCATTGTCAATCCTACGGCCATTAAAGCATAAGTAAAACCAATGATTAATCCATTAAAAATCTGCTGTATGAATTCTGTCCCCATTTCGGATTCTCCTGTTTGGTTAAAGTTACCTCCTTAACTTTTTTAACTTTTGAAATTAAAGACCACTTTCCTTATCTCCTTTCACCAGAAAGTACCATCCCTTGGAAGTGCAGATGAATAGCCAAAAGTTACTATGAAATGCAATCCTCTAATCATCGCTTTTCAGGGTTCCCCCCGCTACTCTTCTTGCGGGCAGCGGAGGGAGATATTACTCACATCATGCGGTTTTACTACTACACCCTCAGATATCCATTAAACTACAAGAATTAAGGTTTACCAGCCACAGTAATCAGAATAACTGGTTTTCCGTTCTCAATGTGAACTACAAATATATACGGATATACCTGATGATTTTCGTCAAATTCCAGATGACCGGTCACTCCATCGTAGGTAACTTCTTCCAGAGCATCTCTGATCTTTGCACGGTCGGCACTGCCAGCTTTTTTGACAGCGTCAACAATCATGTACACCGGGATGTATCCGAAAATAACGTTCGACTGAAGAACCTTACCGGGAAATCTTTTCTGGTATCGTTCTACAAAACTCCTCATCTCTTCAGCTAGCTCAGGTGGTGGACTGTAGTAAGGAAAACAATCGACAACATATAGACCCTCAGAGGCGTCAGCGCCAGCCAGCTTAAGAATGAGGGCCGCTGAAAACCCACTGGTGACCATTTTCTTCACCTTCATGCCTAACTCAAGAGACTGCCTACAGATTATGGAGACGGCATTAACATCTGCAGTGATAATTAGTGAGTTGGCACCTGAGTTTTTAACCTTGGTTAAAATTGAGTAAAAATTTGTCTCTCCAGCCGAATAGTATTCATGTGACTGTATAGTTCCTCCCTGTCTCTCAATAGCTTTGGCATAAGTGTTAGCTACCGATCGTCCCCAGTCATTATTAACCGAGAGAAAAACCGGCTTGGAGAAACCTAATCCAATAAGGTGTTCCTCCAGAGCTTTGGCGTCTATCTGAGCAGTGGCTTTAGTCCTGAACACCCAATCCTTGCGAGGCATGGTTATCCCGGGATGAGCAGACGTTTCTACTACAAGCGGAACCTTGTATTTTTCACAAATTGGTATAATCGCCAGAGTAGCAGAACTGGCCCATGCTCCTATGACAACCGACACTTTATTGTGCACAATTAGTTTTTCAACTGCACTAACTGATTCCCCCGGTATAGCCTTACCATCTTCAATATAAAGATGGATCGGTATCCCAAGAGGACCGCCTTTAGCATTGATCTCTTCCGTAGCCATTTTAATGCCACTTACTGTAAGTCCACCTTCCAAGGAACAAGGTCCTGTAAGTGGTTCGATTACACCAATTTTAACTTGATTTTTCCCCTGGGATATAGCTTCACCTATAAAAATCACACCTACCATTCCCACCATTAATAACACCGCTAAAACTTTTTTATAGCTCATCACTCTCTCCTCTTTTTTAAGACTTAGTTCATTTAAGAAATTTAATTATTTAACATTTTCCTCTTATCCTAGTTAACGGTCTACTTACTTTTTCACCTCCTTTCTCAGGCCTTCTTATCAACTTACTCCCGTAATTTC
>JAYENM010000153.1:0-2751 GCA_034722095.1 Caldifarciminota bacterium
ATCGGTGGGGATAACGATGCCATAACACTCTGGGAAAGGGAAAAAAACAGATGGAGTTATTTTGACCTGTCGGAATACGAGCTATACTCAACAAAAGTAAAGGCAATAACTATCGATGATTCGTCTGTCTGGTTCGCAACTACTGAAGGGGTTGTGAGGTTACGTGACAATCAATTCAAGACATTTACTGTGTTTGATGGGTTGCCCAGCAATAGTGTGACAGATGTTAAGGCAGACAATAATGGAGTGTGGGTTGGAACCGACTGGGGACTTGCCAGGATTGTTAAGGATGTGGTTGTCAGAGAGAACAGGATGGAGCGGGTACGAATAAATGATATTGAACTCGTAGGAGACAGCATTCTTATTGCCACGCCATATGGAGTATGGGTAAGTTATGGAAAAGACCTTATCCCCATTCCTGACAGCACAGGGATGCTTGCCACAGGAGTTAGTGTAATATGTGAAGATGAGTTCTTTGCCACAAAAATGGGCATAGTAACAAAAGGTGGAAAAAGACTGACCTATCCCTTTGACCTTCCAGACCCAAATATATACGCAATTGAAGTCTTACGGGATGAAATATGGATTGGAACAGCCAGAGGGGCTGTAAGGTTTGACAGAAATCTCTCCTTGAGAGAGATATTTGACGGAAAGAACAGTCCTATAAAAGGCGCTGTATATGCAATCTCTATCTGTGAAAATTCTGTACTATTTGGTACTGACAACGGCTTGATAGAATACGAGGGACCTTGACAGGATGGTGCCGAAGGAGGGACTCGAACCCTCATCCCGCAAGCGGGACATGGTCCTGAACCATGCGCGTCTACCAGTTCCGCCACTTCGGCTACTCTGTATTATAACATATTTCACGTCCTTTGTCAAGAAAAAATTGGACGCAGATTGACGCTGATTAACCATGATTTCTTTATTATTGTGGTGTCAGGAGGTAACTCCTGACACCACGGGTTCGGCAACACCTGATATAAAGCGAATCCGTACAAATCCATACCCCATTATGTTTTTTGGGCAGATTGCAAGATTTATTTGTGGGAGGCATCTCTCGCACGAGCCGTATGGCCTGATGCCGATAATCTAATTGCGGGCAGAGTCAAGGTCAGGAGACCTTTCCCACAGAAAAACATACGGGGTGCCTTTTTCTTTTGCACAGCATTCTTCGAAGCTTCGTCCCGCATTTTGCGGGATGAAGGGTAAACAGTAGAAACACCGATTGATATCGATATAAGCAACTTTCTTGGTGTTGAGTGTTTTATAATCGCCTAATATAATTGCCTATGCACTATTTCCTGACTTATGTACTCATATCCCTATCTCTGGATTATGCGACCTTCAGGCAAAATGATACACTTTCCTTTGTCGAATTGTACATAGCCATACCATATATATCACTATCTTATGCTGACTGTGAGGGAATAAAAAGAGCTGATTTCAAGATAGATGTAACTATAAAGAACCAGAAAGGAGATATAGTAGCACAGGATGAGTTTGACAGGGTATCTTTTCTCACATCTTTGGAGGATGCTGAGAAAAGGGCGCTCACTATAATTGATGTTTTTTGTATTCCCCTTTATGAAGGCAAATACGAGGTTTCTATAACTACAAAGCAGAAGGATAATGAAGAAAGAGTTACAACTCAGATTGAAGTTCAGCCGTATCTTCACGGAAATTTATCCATAAGTGATATAGAATTCGTATCTGAAATATTGAAGGCGGATACAGAGAGTCAATTTACAAAGGGAACCTACAACATAATACCAAATCCTGAGAAATTATATGGATTAAAAAGAAATATAGTCTATGTTTATGTAGAATTGTACGGGCTTTTACCATCGAAGGAATACTCTCTGATATACAGGTTGATGGATACTATGGGGAATGTGATTACAGAATATCCCGAAAAGAAGGCGCTTGCGGAATATTCATCCATAAGGGAGATTGGGGGTATAAACACCATAGGGCTGGTTTCCGGCAGTTATACAGTAAATATACAATTATCTCAAGGCGACGATACAGTATATACATCCAAGCCATTTTATCTCATAGCCAGAGAAAAAAAACTTTCTATCCTTCATGGCAAAGAGGCAGAATACTACAGCTTTGTGGATTACATTGCGACCTCCGACGAACTCATAAGATATAAAAAGACCGATGATAAACAAGGTTTCCTTCAGGTATTCTGGACAAAGAGAGGAGAGGATGCACTACTCTCACATATTAATATGGTAAAGGAAGCAGAAAGACTGTATGGGAAGGAATCGGATAGAGGCAGAATATCTATAATCTATGGAAGCCCTGATGAGATAAAAAGATATACTGCAGAACCGGGATATCCTGACTGTGAGGTTTGGTGGTATTATGGAGAAGGGGGTAAGGTCTTTATATTTTCTGATGTGAGTAGAGTTGGAAATTATGAACTCATATACTCAAGTTATGAAAGGGAGTATACCTATCCCAATTTCTATAAATATGTTCCCTCCGATGTTCTTGAGCTCCTTCATTGATTTGAACACCCGCTAAAGCATATTATCTTCCTTTCTTTTCTTTTTAAAAAATTCTTTGAGCAGTTTTGAACATTCCTCGCTAAACACACCGTCCAAAACCTCCAATTCAGGTCTTCTTATCTCATACCTGCTGCCAAGACTTCCCATAATGGGATCAGGTGTACCATATACACATCTCTTTATTCTTGAAAGCATCATAGCACCTGCGCACATAGGACAGGGTTCAAGGGTA
>JAYENM010000154.1:0-2746 GCA_034722095.1 Caldifarciminota bacterium
AAATCTGTTAAAAGACCTTGTATGCCATACCTCACCTCTTCTGTCTACCTCCATATCTATTATTTTTGGTTTTTTGCCTATTAGATAGGCATTAAAGGCATCAAGAATAAGACAAAATCCCTGTGCTCCAGCATCAACTACCCCTGCTTCTTTGAGTATCGGTAGCAAATCTGGTGTTCTGTTAAGGGCATTATAACCCACCCTTACAATGAATTCTGATAATTCCTCCATAGTTTTAAAACTACGGCTCTTAACTACATCTCTTACTTCCTCCATAACGGTAAGTATGGTGCCTCTAACAGGATTTCCTATCGAGTATATTGCCTCTTTCGTTGCGTGGTCCAGTATGGAAGGTATGAGGGACAGCGGTATATACTCTTCTGTGTCAGCTATATCCTTCACGCCGGCAAAAAATTGGGCAAGAATTATCCCCGAATTCCCTCTTGCCCCCATAACTGCCTCCCTTGAAAACACTCGGAGTACATTTTTTAAAGTCCCATTCCTATCTGTTTTAATAGCATACCATCCACTATCTACAGTAAGGTACATATTTGTGCCGGTATCTCCATCAGGGACGGGAAATACATTCAAACTGTTCAAATATTCTTCGTTCTCCCTTAATGTCCATCTTGCGAGAGAGAGAGAATCCTTTTTATATCTTCAGATTTGAGTATCTTCATAATATTTTTTCAAAAGCAAATACCTCCCTTCATTCCTTTAATCTCACAGATATTACCTTTGACACCCCAGGTTCTTCCATTGTTATACCATAAAGGTAGTTTGCAGATTCCATGGTTTGCTTGTTATGGCTGATAAGAATAAATTGACCGTTTTCTGCTCTCTTCTTTATCAAAGAGAGAAATCTTAACAGGTTCGCATCATCCAAGGGGGCATCAACCTCATCAAGTATCATAAAAGGCGTTGGTCTGAGTTTGTATACACCAAAAAACAAAGCAATAACAGACAGTGTCTTCTCGCCTGTTGACAATTGCTCAATCCTTTTGAGTTTTTTGCCTCCGGGTGACACTACTATATCAATATTGGCTTCGAGAGGATCCCCGGTGCCGAGAACAAGTCTTGCCTCACCACCCTGAAACAAAGTTTGAAATGTATCATTAAATTTTTTGTTTATCTTCACTATGGCGTCCTTCACCTTGGTACGGGCCTGTTCATCCAATAGTTTTATAGTCTCCTCTATAATCTTCTTCGTCTGCAGTATATCCTCCCTTTCATCTTCAAGAAATTTTAGTCTCTCTTTTATCTCCGTATGTTCTTTCATAGCAAGGAGATTTACTATCTGCATGGACTGTATTTTCCTTTCATAATCTTTCAGTCTCTCTTCTATATTATCAACATGATAAGGCTCATTAGGTCTTTTCACCCCTTTGCTTTCCAGTTCGGCAGTCCGGGTTTCAAGTTTTGCAATCTCAACCTCAAGGTAGTGGCGCTTTTCCCGTAAGGAATCCAGCAAATGTCTTGCTCTTTCAACTTCTCTCTCAAGTTCAAAAATATCAGTAATGCCACCAGGAACTACTCTATCGGAATCCTCCTTTATCTCTTTTTTCAAATTTCCAAGTTCTTCTGTGATTTTTTTATATGAGATCCCTATCTCGTTCAGATTTTGTCTTATATCTCTTTCTTTTTCTATCACGGTAGAAAGGTTTTGCCTCATCTCATAGAGGTTTTTATCAACTCTCTCTCTTTCTCTTTTTAGAAACCTTAATTCATTTTTAAGGGCAGAAACTTCTACTTCTTTTTTTCTCCTCTCCTCGAACATCCTATCAGTGTTACTAATTTCATCTTCCAGTTCTTTTCTCTCTTCTTCCTTCTTCTTAATGAGTCCTTTTAGACGTAGAAGCGTCTTCTCTGACGATTCTGTATCAAGTTTAATATCCTTCTTCAGTTCCCTTTTCAAATCTCCTATAGTTCTATTCGTTTCATCTAATGCCTTCCTGAGATTTGTTATTCTGATGTTCAACAACGCCCTGTTTCTCTCATAATCTATTCTTTCATTTTGTCTTTTGCTTAATGTATTCCGTTTTTCTTCTATTTCTCTTTCAACATCCGCTAACTCCCTTTCTAATTTACTTTTTCCGAGTTTAATCTCAGCCTCTCCAACCTCTAAAATACCAAGATGTGTTAATAATTCTCCATTTTGTGTAATGATTGGGTAGATCACGCCCTTCTTGCGAAGAACAATTGCAGATTTAATATCCGAAGCCACGGCGAACCTGCGCAGGATTGGCGCTATATCTTCATATCCACTTTTCACCTTAACAAATGATGAGAGATCCTCATAATCTGGGTCTGGGTCTATCTCAGATAAAAGCTCAGGGGCTATAAACTTTCTTCTTGTGCCACTCCAAAAATAGATATCTTCAAGTTTGTCTACCAGTATACAAGAGAGTATTGATCCCAATGCCCCATACACAATTCTCTCTTTTCCCTCTCTGGGACTAATTACACTGCCTAATTTTACAAAACCTTCATCAGAAATCGCATCTTTTATATAAGTCAATAACCTCGCCCTTTTCTCTTCAAACATCCGCAGAGTGTCTCTTAAATTATTTATATCCTCTAAAGGGAGCTTTAAATCTTCATATGATTCTGTTGCTTCTTCAAGTTCCCTCTCGGTCTCTTTCTTTTTTCCCTTTGCCTTTTTAAGTTCCTTAAATACAGCTTCTTTTCTCGTCTTATTACTTTCAATCATCGTTCTTGTGGCTATAAGATTTTCCTTTACGGATGG
>JAYENM010000155.1:0-2742 GCA_034722095.1 Caldifarciminota bacterium
AATCGGAAGTGAGGCGTAAGGCGTAAGGGGAAGAGGGAAAGGGACTAATGACCAATGACGAATGACCAATGACTAATCTCTGATACCTGATTTTAAATGAATTTTTAAAAAAGGCATTCTATAATGATGCTTAATCTGTGCAATCAGGTATAATGAATATTATACCAGGGAGGTAATATGAAATTTTTATTTCCGGACGATGGAACGAGAGCATGCAGAATAAAAGTAATAGGAATTGGCGGAGGCGGTGGTAACGCCGTAAGCAGGATGATAGATGCCAGCATGAAGGGAGTGGAATTCATCGTCTGCAACACAGATATGCAGGTTCTTTCGCTCAATAAGGCCCCCATAAAGATTCAACTCGGCGCTAAACTTACCTGCGGACTTGGCTCGGGTGGAAACCCAGAGATCGGTAAGAAGGCGGCGGAAGAGAGTGTAGATGAGATCAAAGGTGCTATAAAAGGGGCAGATATGGTATTCCTTGCCACTGGTATGGGTGGAGGAACAGGCACCGGTGCCTCTCCTATTATTGCTGAGATAGCAAAAGAAGAGAATGCATTAGTGGTTGGGGTAGTGACCAAACCATTTGAATTTGAGGGCAGAAAAAGAATGCAACAGGCGTTGGAAGGTATACGGGAACTCAAACAGAAAATATCTACCGTCATTGTAATACCGAATCAGAAATTGCTTTCGGTTGCCCCAAGGAATATAACCTTCGATGAGGCATTCAAAATAGTGGATAATATCCTTCTGCTTGCTACAAGTGGTATCTCTGAATTGATAACAGAACCAGAGCTTATAAATCTCGACTTTGCCGATGTGAAAAGTGTGATGAACGAACAAGGAAACGCAGTAATGGGTGTTGGAAAGGCAAAAGGTGAAGATAGGGCTATTCATGCTGCGGATGTGGCTATAAATTGTCCACTTCTTGAAGATTCGGATATAAGAGGCGCGCGCGGAATTCTTGTGAATGTAAAAGGAGGTAAGGACTTAACATTACATGAGGTAGAGGATGCAGTTTCTCTGGTGAAGGATACTGCTGGTGGAGATGCCAACATAATATTCGGAGCGGCAGTATCAAGTGAGAAGAATGAAGACGTGAAGGTAACGGTTATTGCTACAGGTATAGAAAAGGATGCAAAGATTGAGGGAAGGAAAATGCATGAACATGACCTTGAGATTCCTACTTTCCAGAGGAGAGACCCGAAAGAAGATGTAGTGATTGAAAAACGAAACTCCTCAATTTATACCCCGGAAGATCTTGAAATACCGACATTTATTCGGAGGCAAATGGATTGAATATGAAATTAGCAATCATAGGAGCAGGCAATTGGGGGACAACCCTTTCTATACTTCAATCAAAAAACTTTGATGAGGTATATTTGTACTCCAAAGAGGGTTTTGATATATTTAAAGACAGAGAAAACATAAAATACTTGCCTGGGTTTAAAATTCCTCAAAAGGTAACCTTGTCTGCCAGCGTAAAGGAATGTGTTAGAAATGCTGATATAATAATATTCGTTGTTCCCAGTGTTTGTCTGCGTGAGGCTGTGTGTGATGTTAAGAAATATTACGAAGGCTCTATCATTGTCAGTGCCACGAAGGGCATAGAGGAAACTACCTTGCTTTGTCCATCGCAGGTGATAAAAGAGGAGATGGAGAATAAAAAACTTCCTCTCGTTGTAATGTCAGGGCCGAATATTGCACGGGAGATTGCATTAGGTATGCCCACAAGCACTGTATGTGCCTCGGAAGATAAAAAAGTCGCATATAGAGTGCAAGTACTCTTTAAGACATCTATATTCAGAACCTATAGAAGCTCAGATGTGGTTGGGGTAGAACTCGGTGGAGCACTGAAAAATATCATAGCAATTGCCTGTGGAATATCTGATGGACTTGGTTTTGGGACAAATGCCAAGGGAGCGCTTATAACGAGAGGACTTGCAGAGATTACGAGACTGGGGGTGAAAATGGGGGCAGATCCATTCACATTCTCTGGATTATCGGGGTTAGGTGACCTTGTCACGACCGCAATGAGCAGAAATTCAAGGAATAGATTTGTGGGTGAGGAGATAGGTAAAGGAAGGTCCCTTGATGATGTGCTTTCGCTTATGGTTATGGTGGCAGAGGGTGTCTATACAACAAGATCTGCGGTAAGATTGTCCCATAAATGGAAAGTTGATATGCCGATAACAGAGGAGATTTATAGAATACTCTTTCAGTCGGAATCTCCAAAAGAGGGTATAAGATCACTTATGGAAAGAGATCTTAAATATGAGACATGGGGAATATATGAGAAATAACCCCCAATTAACCACACCTGCCTACCGGCAGGCAGGCGTCAGGCAGGCAAGAGCAAAAAGTTGGTTAGTTCGTTGGTTTGTTAGAATCTAACAGACTATCCAACTAACAAACTAACTCCTCATATAATCTGTCCGAGGCCCAAAACACCCACCCCAAAGTTCGTTTCTCCCCAGTTTGGTAGTCTCCTTACTTCCATACATTGTTTTTTAAAGCAAGGAAAAAACTTAACAGGGATTGTAAGAGAATATAAGAGAAAGAAACAATACGAATCTCTTTCAATGGATTCACTTCGTTCACCACAGGTCTCTTTAAATCCCTGTTGAAAAAAACACAATGAATTTAGTAAATTGGAATTAAGGCGTCAGCCTTTGGAATTAAGGCGTCAGCCTTTTATATAAAACCCTTTCCATACGGCCCTACGGCTCGTTCACAGAATCC
>JAYENM010000156.1:0-13996 GCA_034722095.1 Caldifarciminota bacterium
TGTATCAGGCAATCAGAATATCAGTAGGAAGCATAACATGACGAGTATATCGGGAGATCAGAATATCAGTCGGGAGGGTATCAGTATATCAGAGCATCAGGCTGCCTGATCTTCTGGTATCCTGATACTCTGCCTATCCCTACGGATCCGTATGGACTGATCCACTGGTATCCTGATACGCCCTGGCATTTGCCAAACATTATATCACATCTTTTTGTCTTTGTCAATAAAATTCTGCACCCCACCCGCTAAATCCTTGCCTGATTATAACCACAAAGTCCACAAAGAACACTAAGACCAGATTTTAGATTACAGATTGTAGATTTTAGGTTTTAGGTTGTAGATTTTAGTGACCTAATAACTTAATAACTTTTTTTTCTTGACAGGATGGGTTTTTTGTGATATAATAAAACACAGCTGTATATCAACATTTATATCTGGAGGAAACCATTAGAGGTAATATTAAATATCAAAAATATAACTACAGATTGCACAGATTTTCACAGATTAGAATATTTTTCTTATCAGTGAAATCCCTGCCTGCGGCAGGCAGGCGTGGCTCTTTTTGAATTTCTTTAACTCTGTGTCCTCTGCGAACTCTGCGGTTGATACTATAGAAATGGAGGGGTTTTATGAAAGAAGGAATACATCCAAAGTACTATGATGCAATTATAACCTGTGCCTGTGGTAATGTTGTGCATACAAAATCTACAGTGAAGGAACTGCATGTAGAGATATGCTCAAAGTGCCATCCATTCTTTACAGGGAAGCAGAAACTCGTGGATACCGCTGGAAGGGTAGAAAGATATGAAAAAAGATACGGAAAGAAGACTAAAACTTGAATGGGGATAGAACAAATGTGAGTACAAATGCCACAAGCGATATTACACCTATTGCCTTATGTTTTTTATCCAGAGGTTCTACGGTATTTAACGGTGGAGGATGACGTACCCCCAGTATGCTAATAAGCAATGCCCACAGTATAAACCCATTCCAGAATATAAAACCAAGCACTAGTAATATACCAATAATGCTCCATCCAATAACCTTATGTCTTTTGCCAAAAATGGCGAAGGATATATGTCCACCATCCAGCTGTCCAACAGGAAGTAGATTTATAGCTGTTACAAACATTCCTATCCAGGCTGCCCACGCAACCGGATGAAAAAGAAGTGCTCCCTCAGAAGGCTCTTTGATAACAATATTCGTAAGCAAAAAGGAGAGAATTGAATTACCAAGCCGAATTGTGGCTTCCTTCTCAAGATAACTTGAAGGAACAGTTTCACTCAAAAGAAGTCCAATTATCATAGCGGGTATGGCAAAGACAAGTCCCGTGAGAGGTCCCATCGCCCCAACCTCTATGAGGGCGTTTCTGTCTTCTATTGGGGATTTAATACGGATTACTGCCCCGAATGTGCCGAGGGGCGAGGGAGGTGGAACAGGGATAAAATAGGGCAGAGTAGCGCTTATTCCAAGTCTCCTGCAGGCGAAGTAATGGCCAAGTTCGTGAGCGCCGAGGATAAATAAAAGGGTGAAGGAAAAAGGAATTCCGTAAACAAGCCCTGACGGAAAAGAGAAATCATAAGGCCTTGCAAGCATTCCACCTACCCAAAGGGTTGTAAATACAGTTGTAATAAGCAGAATTAGGTTTATCCAGTTGCTGGATTTTTTGGGCGGGGTCCACTCATACAGATAGAGTAAAATTCTACCATCATCTCTCCTTTTAAGCATTGGAAGGAGATTGTATTCTGTCAGGTGCTTCTTTAACAGAGGAAATGCTCTGTTCACTCGGGAAGTTACCAGATAGCTGTTTTCGCTGATCTTCTCCTCTATCTCCATATATTGATTTATGATATCTTCAACCATATTTTTATTATAACGCATACTTCTTGATATGTCAAGAAAAAAATTAACAGGGACTTAAAGAGAACATAAGAGAAAAAGAAATAAAGAACAAAAAAAAGATTCTATTACGATCTCTTAAGTTCCCTGTTGAAAAAGAAAAAATAAACAGGGATCGGAAGAAAACTTAAGAGAAAAAAATATGTTTAAAGAAAGAAATTAACAGGGACTTAAAGTTTACAGCACGAATTCAATTCGTGCCTACAAATGTCAGGAGAAAACAATGGAAGAGAAGTTGAATAAAATATTAGATAAGATAAAGGAGACAGAAAAGGGAATTAAGAGGTTACAAAAGACCTTGAAAAAATTATCGCGTCTTGCTAAAAACTCCCTTCAGAACATCTATAAAATAGAACCCCTGATACAGAATCTAGAAACGGTGATAAATGTGACAGAATTTGATAAGACAGGATCTCTTGAGGTGATAAAGACACTAAAAGATGATATTGAGAAATTGAAGGAGGATTTCCGATTTGATTTTTCAAAAAGACTTAACGAGGAACTGCAGAAGAACAGTATGAACCTTCATGGTAACCTGCCGATACTTTATTCTGGTCTTTACAGGATAGAGGTCGATTTTATAGCCAAAAAGGTTAATATAATGTTCGGACCGGAAAAAATCGGAGGTTGTGCACTTTCACCCGACGAGATAGTAAACAAATTGCAGAAGATTGACGGAGAGCTCAAAAAGAACTCTATGTCAGAGAGAGAGTTCATTGATAAACTGTTTCAGGGTTGGAGAAGGGCATCACTTTTCTTACAAAAAGAGAAAGTACCCATTACCACTGTTTTGACTGAATTTGCTCTGCTTTTTCAAAAGAAGCAATTCTACGAAAACCCCTCGAAAAGAAATTACAAAGAGTATCCACGACACCAATTTGCGTATGATATATACAGGTTGAGAGAGAAGGGTGTTAAAGAGGCACATAGTAAAGAACTTCATCTTATAGCATCTACATTTGATGCCACACGGAAGAGAATAGATTATATATGGGTTCCTACAAACGAAAGAGGTGAGGGCGTAAATTACTCGTATATAACTTTCAAATAGAGCAGGGATTCTCTATTTCTCTTTTATTTGGTCTCTATGCTGAGTATAGTGATAGTTACATACAATAGCGAAGACAATATTGGCGAATGCCTCAAATCCATATATGAGAACACAAATTCTATACCTTACGAAATAATTCTTGTGGATAACCACTCTCAAGACAATACAGTGGGCGTGGTGAAAAGAGAATTCCCTGATGTGAGGGTAATCCGTAATTACGAGAATAAAAATTTCGCATATGCAACAAATCAAGCCATCAAACTGGCAAAAGGAATATTTATCATGCTGCTTAACCCGGATACGGTATTGAAAAATAATGCAATAGAAAAACTATACTCCTTTCTGAGCGAAAGACCTGATGTCGGAGCTGTCGCGCCCAAACTTCTAAATCCCGATGGCTCTGTCCAGCAATCCTGCAGAGAGTTACCAACGCCCTTTAACCTGTTTACAGAGATTACAGGCCTATCCTTAATCACAGGCAGAACATCCAGATGGAAACTTCCACAGTTTGATTATGAAAAAACACAGGAGGTTGACCAGCCAAGTGCTTCCGCTATTCTTGTAAAAGGGGACTTGATAAGGAAAATCGGGGGATTGGATGTAAAGTACCCATTGTATATAAATGACATTGAACTCTGCTACCAAATCAAGGAAAAGGGACTTAAGATATATTATTTAAAGGATGGGGAGATTTACCACACACGCGGAAGTTCAACAAGATTAGAAAAGTCGAAGTCCATACTCTACTGGCACTTTGGGATGATTAGATATCTGAAAGAACATTATCCCCGCCATCCTGTAATTCCTTTTTATACAATTATACTTTTATGCGGGATGTTCTATAGGACTCTTCTCTGTAAAATTAAAGACTTATCTAATAAACAACCTTTAGGATTATATGCATATTAATTGGATTTCTATATCAATCTTTTTATTTATTGCCTGCGCAAGACAGGTGTTTGTGGATTATGGCAAGATAGAAAGATTGATTGAACTGAGGGAGTATAATGAGGCGATAGGTCGTTTGGCGGAGATCTCTCCGGACGATACACTCCTTGCAAGGCTTTACATACTCGCTGGCAGATACGATGAGGCGTTGTCCTGTGCACTGTCACCTTATCAGTCTGGCTGGATATATCAGAAACTCGGAATGTACGAGGATGCAATTCGCAGTTATATAGATGCTGATGATATCCTGTATGAAAATGCAATGTATAACTGCGGTATATGTGCGAGTGAGGCAGGAGATACAGTGGGTGCCATTGTCTATTTTAAGAAAGCAGGGGACTTTGCAGATGCGAAAAGGATGCTTGCTTTATCATATGAGGCAGAGAAGAATTACATAGAGGCATTGTCAATATGGAAAGAGTTACGTGGTGCAGAAGCATTATATCATAGAGCAGAGATATATAATCTTGTGGAAGAATCCGGGAAATCTCTGTATCAAGAACTTCTGAAGAATTATCCAGAATCTTCTTATGCCCTGATGGCTCTTGACAAAGTTAGCGTTCCACAAGAGGTAATAGTAAATGTGCTGTATGAGAACAAAAAATATAGCGAAGCACTGAAATATGTCTCCAGAAAAGACCACAGGATGCGGGCACTCTGTTTTGAAGGTATGGGCAGATACACAGATGCTGCAAATGAATACAGAAGTATAAAGGACCGTTTTAATACTGGAAAATGCCTGGAAAAAGCAGGGTTTCCTGCTAGGGCGTTAGAAGAATACCGCTCTTCAGAGAGCGATGAGGGATATTTCAGGGCAGGAGTCTTGTATGAGAAGATAGGAAGAAAAAGGGATGCAATAGACGCGTACAGTAAGGCGGGTTCGTCTTTCAAAAAGACAGCCAATCTTCGGAGCGGTCTTTTGTGCCTTGACGAAGGCAAAACAAATCTGTCAAAGAAATGCTTTGAGCGTACATTTCCTGTACCGGGCAATTACTGGCTTGCAAAGATTACAGGTCTGTCTTCATACAGGTCTTATGTTCTGAGTGAATCTCCCCTATCCTATTATGCTTATCTACTCGATGGAAAACTGAAGATTTCTAAAAGTAATCCGGAGGAATGGATAGCATCCTTTTGTGATACTGTCTATTCAATATCACACGAGGATAGCATAAGACTTTTGAAAGGTAAATTGCTTCTTGGATACGGTATAACAGAAGAGGCAAAACAAGAACTCTCCTTAATTAAAGAGGATAATTCCCTCTTCAGATACAGACTCGCTCTTCTGGCATATAACGGGGGACTGGATGTGCTTGCTCTCTACTGGGCAAAAAAAATAATCGATAAGGGGTATCCTCCTTTCCCTTACAAGATACTGACCATCGCATATCCATTGAGCTTTCTTCCAACAGTCACGGAGTATGCAGAAATGGATCCGTTCCTCTTTATGGCACTTGTCAGAGAGGAGAGTCATTTCTATCCGATAGCGGTCTCTCCATCCAATGCCATAGGTTTGACACAGGTAATTCCCTCAACAGGTAAAGGGATAGCAAGGGAACTTGGAATAAAACAGTTTGATCCAGAATCTCTTAAAGACCCCAATACAAGCATAAGATTTGGTATACATTATTTCAACTACTGTCTGAAGAGATTTAACGGAGTTGCAGAGTATGCTCTTGCTGCATATAATGGTGGACCTACAAGGGCTGGAAAGTGGGAAAAAGACTGCCTTGAGGACGAATGGGTAGAGCGAATACCACGCACAGAGACGCGTTTGTATGTAAAAAAGGTTATGGGGTCCTATTATGCATACAAGCAACTCTATGGAGACGCGTTGGAGTTGGGGAACTAATAATGAACGCAGATGAGAAAACTGCGATCGGGTGATCAGGCTATCGAGCTATCAAGCTATCAGGTAATTAAGTTATTAAGTCATTAGGTTATTGGGTCATTGGATTACTTGGTCATTAGGTAATTGGGTCATTAGGTCATTGGGTAATCAGATTATTGTAGGAGCGGCTTCCCAGCCGCGATAATACTACAATCTAAAATCTGTAATCTTCAATTTTAGTGCCTTTGGGGTTGATTTTTAGCATTAGTAAGTCATAAATGTAGGCACGATTTCAAATCATGCCCATACGGATCCTTTGGACCAGCACAGATTAAATCTGTGCCTACAACTTAGTGCCTTTGTGGTTAATTGTTGGCATCAGTTAGAAAAAGAGGGGAAATTTTATGGTTTTTTTGATAACAATGCTTTTATTCTCTTACCTTCCACAGGAGAAGGTATGGGTCTATTTTACGGACAAAGGAATCAGGACTGACGAAGAGAGAAAAGAAGCATTAAAAAGAGCGAAAGAGGGTCTATCAGAAAGGGCGTTCAAAAGAAGACTTATGATAAGATCGCCTGAAAATGCAGTTAATTACTCGGATATACCCGTGTACGAGCAGTATATAAGGGAAATTGAGGCAATGGGAGGTAGATTTTATGTGGCATCAAAATGGCTTAATGCAGGCACTTTTGTTATTCCGTCTCATAAAAAAAACGAAATAATTGACCTTCCGTTTGTTAAAAAGATGAACCCTGTAAGAAAATTTGGCGCAAGAATCACAGAAGAGAAAAAGGGGATAGATTATGGGGAAGGCAAAGCACAGATAAAACTTCTTGGCCTTGATAAAGTGCATTCCAAGGGGTATATTGGTAAAGAAATACTTATAGGGATACTTGACACAGGATACAAAAAAGACCTCCATCCTGCCCTGAAAGATATTAACATAATCGCTGAGCATGATTTCATATCCAATGATTCACTTGCAAAATATGATGAGAATGATACAATTGATGTGAGGAATAACCATCAAATAGATCATGGTTCCCATATGCTTTCTCTTATGGGCGCAAGGGCAACAGGACAACTGGTGGGGGCAGCCTTTGGTGCGGATTTTGCGATTGCAAGAACAGAACTGGTGTACAGGTTACTAAACGACGATAGGGACATTATTACAGAAGAGGATTGGTGGATCGCAGGAGTTGAGTTCCTTGATTCTGTTGGTGTCGATATCATCTCTTCATCGCTTGGATATAAAGAATGGTTTGATAGCACAAACTACAGGTATGAAGATATGGATGGAAATACAACACCAATGAGTATTGTTGCCAGTATGTGTATTAGTAAGAATATACTCCTCGTCAACGCTATGGGCAATATAAAAAATTCTGCCAGACCTGACACCTGCATAAAGGCACCTGCAGATGCTGATTCTATAATCGCCTGCGGTGGCGTTGATGAAAATGGAAACTGGTATTGGCAGGGGAACTCGGGCAGTGCAATCGGCCCGCCATATGACCAGATAGGGCTCGAAGAGCGAACAAGATGGAAGCCCGATGTATGCGGACCGTGGTTTGGGTATGTGGCTAATCCTTGGTGGAGGCCGGGTGACGAGACCAATAGACCCTATTCTGCGACAGGAGGGACATCGTGTGCCACTGCAATGGTGGCTGGTGCAGCCGCCTGTATACTTTCGGGACACAGGAAGGATGGAGAGGGATGGAGCGCAAGGAAATTGAGAGATGTGGTACTTAAAACTGCGTCTCAGCCCGAGAATCCTGACGATACATTGGGATATGGCATACTAAATGCGTATAAGGCATTATACTATGAGAAACCTATGGTCTTTCCTTCTCCTTTTGAGGAAGACAGAATTTTATACTCGTTTCCAAACCCATTTATTCCCGGTGATGGTCGACCTTTACAGATATATTACAGGCTGGTGAACAACACCTCCGTTATGAATGTTTATATTTTTACGCTCTCTGGCAGATTGGTCAAGGAACTCAAAAAATATAATGTTGCACTTGGTAATGGCTATATTGAGTGGGATGGTAAAGATGAAGGGAGAAACCCTGTTGCAAGCGGAATATATATATGTCTTCTTGAAACAGGAACAGGGAAATCAGTCGGCAAGATCGCCGTTGTACGATAGCTATCCATCGCTACTTATTAAAAATAGACTTTGTCCCAAAGTGCTGTGACGACAAAAATTATACTGTAAAGTTACGAGCAATGATAAGCCACTCGGGTTGTACCAAAGTATACAAATTGAATCGGTGTCCGCAACCTCTTGGTAGCCGCAACTTTTTGGTAGCCGTAACTTTTCCGTGCGGATCCTGGGGATAAGTTGCGCAAAATAAGTTGAGTGCAAAATGGTTCAGCGCAAAATAGGTTCAAGGTAGCGTTTCCTGTGCGCAGGCTGAAGCCTGCGGCTACCAGATTACTGATAACCCTTTCAATTGAAATAATAGTCTCGATAATATCACAACACTTTGGGACATTCCCTAAAAATAAAAACTTTAATGTATTTTAAATCTTTCAATCTTCAATCATCAATTGTCATTAGAGACATATGTATTCGACCCTGAAAAATTATTTCATACTTGCACTAATCCTTATACTCGTCGGTTTTGTAATGTATTCCGAGTATATGATGAACCAACTGGAGAAAGAGACCGAAACAGTTTCAAGGATATACGGGAGGTTTATAGGAAGTGCTGGAAGCGAGGATACTGAACTCAATATAATCTTTGACGAGGTGGTCCAAAAAATAAAATTCCCTGTTGTGGTGGTAGATACCGCAGGAAAGATAGTAGCATCCACAAATATAGAACCGGGCAAGGAAAAAGAAGCAATTCCAGGACTTGCAAGGACGCACCAGCCTATAAAGGTAGAATACAACAACATTCCATTATGTACGGTTTACTATGGTGATACAAAGGCAAGGTCCTTTCTGAAATGGGCTCCATACTTGCAAATTTCCCTTGCGATCCTTCTGCTTGCAATAGGAACACTGTGGTTCCGAGGCGCAAAAAAAACGGAGGAGAGTATGATATGGGCAGGTATAGCAAAAGAGACTGCCCATCAACTTGGAACTCCGCTTTCCTCCCTGATGGCATGGATCGAGTATATAAAGGACAAGAAGATTAAAGAAGAAATGACAAAGGATATAGAGCGGTTGGAAGAGGTAAGCGAAAGATTTTCAAGGATTGGTTCCGTCTCGTTTAAGAGTAGCAATATAAACAGCATCCTCACTAATAGCATTGACTATGTCAAAAAAAGAATTCCCCACTTTGAAAATAAGGTAACCATAAATGAGGATTACGGGAAAATCCCACATCCAAAGATAGATGATGGACTTCTTTCGTGGGCGGTGGAAAATATTCTGAAAAATGCTGTAGATGCGGGCGGCACACAAATTGATGTAAAATCAGAAAGATACGGTAAATATATCCGAATATCTATAAAGGATAATGGCAAGGGCATAAAGAAGAAGGACATAAGACGCATATTTGATGCAGGATTTTCCACAAAAGAATACGGGTGGGGAATGGGATTATCTCTTACCAAAAGAATAGCGGACCTCCATAAGGGAAAAGTAATCTGTGTTTCAAGGGAGGGCAATGGAACCACATTTGTAATCTATCTGCCCATCGATAGATAATCTCAAAGTGTTACTTAACCACAGATGTACACAGATGTTCACAGATTATAAGGAGTTAGTTTGTTAGTTAGATAGTTAGTCAGATTCTAACAAACTAACAAACCAACTAACTTTCTACTCTTGTGTTTAATGTAACACCCGGGATAACAATATGAACATACTCTGGATAGACGATGAAATAGACCTGTTAAAACCCCTTATAATGCTCTTAAAAGAAAAGGGCTATAATGTGACAGGAGTTTCCTCAGGAGATGATGGTATATCCTTGCTCAAAAAGTTTCCGTTTGATCTTGTGCTTTTGGACGAGATTATGCCAGGCAAAGACGGACTTGCCAGCTTGCGGGACATAAGAACCACAGATACCCATATACCGGTGGTGATGATTACAAAGAGTGAAGAAGAAGAACTCATAGAAAAGGCGTATAGTGCAAGGGCTACAGATTACCTTGTGAAACCCATCAAACCCCAGCAGCTTATCTCTACAGTGAAAAGGATACTCGAAAGAAGAGATATCATCAAAAGGAAACAGCCAGAGGATTATGCAAAATTCTACTCATCTGTTAACAGTGAGATATACAGCGATATCAGAATTGAGGAATGGATTGCAATCTATCGTAATATTATAAAATGGGATATAGAACTTCATAGCTTCGGGGACAAGGAATTCAGAAAGACCCATAAAGATCTTTTGTGGACAGCAGAAAGGCAGTTTGCGAGATTTATAGAAGCAGAATATCCAAAATGGCTTCTGGAGGGTAAAGGTCCCGATCTATCACCAGACATAGTAAGAAAGTATGTTATGCCAAGAATAGTGAAAGAGAGACGGGTTTATTTCATATTGCTGGATTGCATGAGGTATGACCAATGGCTTGCTATAAAATCCGTACTTCAAGGGGATTTCAATATTGAAGAAAGCCAGTATTTGGCAATTCTCCCCTCTGCAACACCCTACGCCCGTAACTCGATATTTGCTGGTGTCTTTCCCGATGAGCTATCTCACAGATTTTCAAGATTCTGGGATCCCGAGGAAAATAGATTTGAAAGAGAGCTTCTCGCTATGCAGGTTGAAGAGATCAAAAACATAAAAGGACCGGTCTATTTTAAAATACGGAATATTCAGGAGGCGCAAACCCTCGAAGAAAGAACGCAGGCATACAGGAAGGCAAGGTTTGTATCCATCGTTATAAACTTCCTTGACATACTCATTCATCAGAGAATGGAATCTCAAGTAATAGAAGAGGTTATTCCAGATGAGGATTCTTTGAGGGAATTTACGAGACTATGGTTTACCAAATCACACATATATAATCTACTGAGAGAACTAAGAGATATAAAGGCAACAGTGGTAATAACCACAGATCATGGTGCAATAATCACACACAAACCGACCGTAATAGAGGGCGGAAAGACCATCTCAAAAAATCTTCGGTACAAATATGGCCCTGTGCTCAAAACAAATGAGCGCCATTGCATATATATAGAAGAGCCTGAAAGATTTAGATTACCTAACAGCGGAATAAAATATGCAATAGCAAAGGAAGATTACTACTTTATTTATCCATCTCATCCGGAAAAATACGAAGCGGAATACAAACATACATTCCAGCACGGCGGCGTATCTATGCAGGAACAGATATTACCCATAGCGGTTCTTACACCCAAATAAAGAGATAAGCTGTACTCTTGTATTATGTTTATTATTCTTCATCCCGCAAAATGCGGGACGAAGCTTCGAAGAATGCTGTGCAAAAGAAAAGGGCACCCCGTATGTTTTTCTGTGGGAAAGGTCTCCTGACCTTGACTCTGCCCGCAATTGGATTATCGGCATCAGGCCATACGGCTCGTACGAGAGATGCCTCCCACAAATAAATCTTGCAATCTGCCTAAAAAACATAATGGGGATTAAATCTATACCTGTACTTTCAACCAGTTAAGGTTAAAACAAGGAGACGCTATTATGAACAAAACCAGCACGAGAAAGGCTATGGTATTTATAGGATTGACTTTCTTGTTTAATTGGCTCCTGGCGGGCCTTTTTTTTGCATCTGGAGGCGAACTTAATACCCCCGCCGGGCTTGCCATGACGGTTTTTTATATGTTTATTCCTATGATTGTTGCCATTATCGTCCAAAAGGGTATCTATAAAGAGTCCATCAAGGAGCCTTTGGGAATCTCATTCAAGCTAAATCGATGGTTTTTGGTGGCGTGGCTACTTCCTCCTATTATGGCCTTTGCTACCCTTGGGGTCAGCCTGTTTTTCACCGGCGTTGAATACTCACCACAGATGGCGGGGATGTTTGAGAGATTTAAATACTTGCTTACCCCGGAGCAACTGGAACAAATGAGGAATCAGACATCTATTCTCCCAATTCATCCTATCTGGATTGGACTTCTACAGGGCCTCGTTGCAGGTATTACTATCAACGCTGTTGCTGGTTTTGGCGAAGAATTGGGTTGGAGAGGATTTCTCCAACGAGAGTTTGCTTATATGGGTTTCTGGAAGTCGTCAATGCTTATCGGGTTTATCTGGGGAGCATGGCACGCTCCGATTATTCTTCGGGGGCATAATTATCCAGAACATCCTGTAACAGGGGTATTTATGATGATTGCCTGGTGTATTCTTCTTGCACCAACTTTCAGCTATATCAGACTCAGAGCAAAATCTGTCATCGCTGCCGCCATCGTTCACGGTTCACTTAATGGCACCGCGGGACTTGCAATCATGGTGGTCAAAGGAGGAAATGATTTGATTATCGGAGTTACAGGCCTGGCTGGCTTCATTGTGCTTGTTCTTGTAAACTTTGGTTTGTTCGTCTATGATCCTGCCTCAACTAAAGGACCTGTCACACTTCAAGTTAAACCAGATGCATAGAAAATAAAAAAGCAAAATTGACTTTGGTGAATAATTCACCATATAAATAATCTGACTCTGGGCAGTGTCAAATAGAATATGAAAGAATATGAAAAACCACAGAGGTCATTCACCCCGTTAGATGTTTACTATCTAACGGGGCAGGGGGTAAATTTAATTCTCTGTGCCCTCCAAAAAAGACTAAAATTAACCACAGAGGACACAGAGTATCTTTGAGGTAGAAAATTAAGAAAAAAATAGAAAACCTCTGTGCTCTCTCCCATTGGACCCAAAGTTTGCCAGAGGTGAGCTACAAGCAAGAAAAACGCTTATAGAGAGCTTGAGTACACAGAGAATAAATAAATATTATCTCTCTGTGTTCTCTGTGGTTTAAAAAAGATGAGATAAAAAGATTGGTTTTATAGAGAGGTCACAGAGGGGAGAAAGGGGATGAGAGAAGAGAGATAAGAGAGAAGGGATAGATGATTTCTCGCTTTTCGCTCTTCACGAAGTGCTCTCTGTGGTTAGATTTTTGACAATACCTGACTCTGATAGAGGGATTTAGTATGGAATCTAAGAAGCAGTTATCTAAACTTGTTCTTGAGGATGGTTCAGTTTTTACTGGATACTCGTTTGGTTCTAAAAATGCTGTGACTGGCGAGGTTGTGTTTAATACAGGGATGATCGGATATCCTGAAACTTTGACTGACCCCTCTTACAAGGGACAGATATTAGTTTTGACATACCCTTTAATAGGTAATTACGGCGTCCCGGGAGATGAAAAAGAAGATAACCTGTTAAAATATTTTGAATCAGATAAAATACATCTTCAGGGGTTAGTAATTGCCGATTATTCTGATAAATATTCCCATTGGAATGCCGAAAAATCTTTATCTGAATGGATGAAAGAATACAATATTCCGGGAATATATGGAGTTGATACGAGAGAGTTGACCAAAAAATTAAGGGAAAAAGGAACAATGCCCGGGAAAATCATTTATGCCAGAGAAAATACCAAATTTGAAGACCCCAACAAGAGGAATCTGGTAGCCGAGGTCAGTATTAAAGAGCCTTTCACATACAAAAAGGGCAAGAAAAAGGTCATAATCATTGACTGTGGTGTGAAACATAGTATAATCAGGGCCTTCCTGAGAAGAAGTATAACTGTTTTCAGATGCCCCTGGAATTATAATTTCCTGCAAGAAAAGGCAGAAGGTATTGTGATATCAAACGGGCCCGGTGATCCCAAAATGTGTAAAGAAACAATAGAGAATGTTAGAAGGGTTATCTCTAAAAATATACCCATTCTTGGAATTTGTCTCGGCTCTCAAATCTTGGGACTTGCAGCGGGTGCTAATACCTACAAACTAAAATATGGCCATAGAAGTCAAAATCAACCATGCGTGGAGGTAGGAACCAAAAGATGTTATATCACATCACAAAACCACGGTTATGCCATCGATTCAGACACCTTACCCGAAGATTGGCGTGAATGGTTCTACAATAATAACGATAAGACAAATGAAGGCATTATCCATATATCAAAACCACTCTTTGGTACACAGTTTCATCCCGAAGCATCACCCGGACCAGACGATATTGAATTTTTGTTTGATATGTTTCTGAGGGCAATGAAATAATGAAAGAGAAACGAATAAAATCAGAGAAGGTTTTAATTTTGGGTTCCGGAGCAATAAAGATAGGGCAGGCCGGAGAATTTGATTATTCAGGGTCGCAAGCAATTAAAGCAT
>JAYENM010000157.1:0-2733 GCA_034722095.1 Caldifarciminota bacterium
CCGTAGAGCCCGGAGCCTTTTTTATAATGGGGGCAAGATACTTACCAATTCCATCGTGTGTCATTCCTCTTAAGACCGGCACATTAAGCTTGGGAACTTCACAGAATTTGTATGTATTATTTGGTTTTGTAAAAATTGCCTCTGTAAGGTCTTTCCCCACTTTATTTATATCTATATCAAATGCACAGGAGAATTCTATATCGCTTATTCTATAACCTCCAAAGTTTGTATGCATTATACCCGGAATTGACTTCTCGTCCTTTACATCCTTATAAAAATGAACCCCTTGGATAAGTGAAGAGGCACAGTTGCCTACACCTATAATGCCTACTCTGATTTTATCCATAATACCTCCTGTTTAAATTTGTAGTAAACCACCTGTGGTGATTAAGTTTTACCACAAAGTTCACAAAGGACACAAAGTTTAAAAAATAAATAGCTTCTCTTTGTGTGCTTTATGGTTTAAATAAAAAGAAATAAGTCCTTCTGAAAGATAACAACACGATATTAGGGTTATATTCTACCACATATTTTACAAAAAGTCAAGTTATTTTTCGATATTATTGTAGGAGCGAATTGCAATTCGCCCCTACTGATAACCAATATTTTTTATCCTTACTATGAAATTTTCCTTGACATTTGGGGATTTTTGTGTTATAATATTTTCAGATTAGTAATTTTTTGAGGTTCAAAAAGAAGAGTGTATACGGTAAGTTCTCCTTACTCCAAATGTAAACGAGAAGGATAATCTTTTTACACCCTCAATCCTTGAAATACGCAAAGTTGGGGGTATTTTTATTTATGGCTTCTTCTATGCGAGGTTTGTAAGGTTCGTTTGATATTGCCCTGCGTGTCACTGTGATGCGCAGGGCATGACGGCTCGCTTATGAACTTTCAAGATGGGATCCTCGATCTTGATTTTTCTTGTCTATTTTATTCCTATACGGTGTTTGTCTTAACCCTAAAATACGGTGGGGAGGATTTATGTATAGAATTTTAAATATCTTCATTTTGATTTTACTAATGGGTTATCCGTCTGTAGCTCGAGGATGGTCTCCTCCTTTCAGAGTTTCACCACATAACAGCAATGATATATCCCCGGCGGTATGTGTAGATGGTGAAGGGAGGGTCTGGGTAACATGGTTTAATCCGCGCCGTTTGTATTCCAGGAGTTACTTTGATGGTGTCTGGTCAGAAGCAATGCTCGTGGACACTACTCCGACCACTTATGGGGAAGTGGTTAGAAGTTCTGCAATGTGTAGAGACACATTGGGACAGGTCTGGGTAACCTGGGGAGATTCAACCGGGTTTATTAGATTGAGTTATTTTGATGCTCAAAGTCAGGTATGGCGTACTATTCCTCGGGATAAGAGAATGGACAGAGGAGCTTCCCCTGGTATCACCTGTGGTAAGTCCAACAACATCTGGTGTTCCTGGACAAGGCTGGGACCTTCACACCCAGACTCAAACTATTATTTTATGGTAGGCTGTTATGATGGAGAGAAGTGGACTCGGTTTGATACACTGGCAACACTTGCCTCCGTGATGATGGTAGTAACGACCGGGATTACGACCGACATTTCAGGGTATATATGGGTTTGTTCTGGCTCGGTCGCTGCGCAATACTTTGATGGGACTGATTGGTCACCCAGAGAGCTAATAACCCATGCTGGTCAGATGGCTCTGCCTACAATATGTGCTGATAGTTCAGTGAGTGTCTGGGTAGCCTATCATGACAAGATGCATGTCCGATGTGCAGAGGGTGATACCTGGTCAAGCGCAATCCAGTTTCCTCACTCGGATACAACTTATGGGGGCTGGCCACACTCTGATATCTGTTCTGACCCTCAAGGGGGGATATGGGCAGGTTTTTCAGAGGCTCGTAGATATTGCCAAGACACGATCAAGGTTTGTGGAGCTTATTACCAGAATGGTGAGTGGCATAACCCAACGGTAATAGATACCCCCAGTCTTTGGGGCCATATAGTGTATCCTGTAAATGCTTATGGTGAAGATAAAGTGTGGCTTGTCTGGGAGAACTACAGACAGGGCTATAGTAATGTTTATCTCTCCTATACCTCTGTTCAGGGGGTGGAAGAGGACGATAATTATCAATTAACAATTAGCAATTATCAGTTATCGGTCCATCCAAATCCATCCAGGGACAATACAGTTATTAGTTACGAGTTACGAGTAACGAGCAATGGGTCAAACGACAAACCCGTCACTAATAGCTCGTCACTCGTTACTCTCAGCATCTATGATCTTTCTGGCAGGCTCATAAGACGATTTACGATTGACGATTTACGATTCACGAGTATAACCTGGGATGGTCGTGATGGGAAAGGCAAGGAAGTAAAGAGTGGAATCTATTTCATACGGCTTGAGACAGATAAAGAAATAAAAACGAGAAAGCTGGTGTTAGTGCATTGAGTTAACCGATATTGTCAAGGGTAATGTAAAACGAAAATGATAAAACTCTTGATAAATCAAAAAACGGGTACTTTAAACGAGAAAAATCTATTTTTTGCATCTCTTTTTTGGTCTAACGGTTTTTGATTATAAGGTATCTTTTCCAATTTGTCAAGAAGAATCTTTGAAATCGCTGGCTGAACACCCCACATGGTATCCACCCTTTATGAAATCATGCACGAAATTATCTAATACAATAGGTGGTAAGTTAAATACTTGTGGAGAGATATTACTTCCGCTCTCCTTAAGTATATCTACAGG
>JAYENM010000158.1:0-2730 GCA_034722095.1 Caldifarciminota bacterium
AAGATGTCCGGCACAATGGAGATTATACCAGGAGGAAGTATGGTGTATTTATTCCTTATACCTATTATTCTTACTGTAACACCGGGTGAACTACAACATCCGCTACTTGGCACAAAGGTTATTTTCATTATAGCCCAAAATGATTTCAGAGATGAGGAATACCTTATCCCCAGGAAGATATTTGAAAAACTTGGAGTAGATATTACAGTAGCATCAGAGGATACAATGATAGCAAAAGGAATGCTTGGCCTCTCAGTTAAACCTGATAAAAGGTTGAAAGATGTCTCACTGAAGGACTACGATATTATAATCCTTGTCGGAGGGAGTGGGTCGGTAATCTTTTGGGATGATAAGGAGCTACACATAAATCTCGCTGAGGCATCTGACTCAGGCCGAATAATAGGCGCTATATGCCTTGCCCCCGGGATACTTGCAAGGGCGGGTATGTTAAAAGGAAAAAAAGCAACGGTATACGCATCCTCTGGCGCAAAGGATCTCTTTAAAGAAGAGAGTGTAATATACACAGGAAACGATGTAGAGAGGGATGGTAATATAATTACTGCAAATGGTCCTGCGGCTGCTGAGGCATTTACAAATGAACTTGTGACCGCTATTATGGAGATAAGAAGTGAGAAGAAAGAAACGAAAGGCGAGAAATAATCATGGATTATGCGTCAAGAAACCACGAGACGATAAACATTCTTATATCAAATATCAAAATTTAAATATCAAAATTACAAATCAAAAATTAAAAAGAAGGGGCAGAGAGTGTGTCATATTTTTGCATTTTTATATGTCATTTTGATTTTTGATATTTGCTTTTTGATTTTTCAGTAACGTTCTGTGTTCATCTGTGGTTAATACATATCCTAAGTATGATTGCTGCGGTTCAAAGAGTAAAAGAGGCATATTGTAGCGTGGATGGAAAGATAGTAAGCAGAATAGGAAATGGTCTGCTTATACTTATTGGCGTAGAGAAAGGTGATACTATTGAAAATGTAGATAGACTGGCAGAGAAATGTGTATATCTCCGCTGTTTTAGCAATAATAAAGGAAAGATGAGCCTTTCCTTAATGGATATAGGTGGAGAATGCATGGTAATATCACAGGTGACCCTTCTAGCAGATACAAGTAAGGGAAGGAGACCGGATTTTTCAAGAGCATCGTTACCCGGTTCTGCCAGTGAATTTTATCGCAAATTCATAGATGCCACAAAGAGATACGGCATCAGCGTGAAAGAGGGCGTTTTTGGTGCACATATGCAGATAGGCCTTATAAATGATGGACCTGTTACGCTTATACTTGAGGGATAAGTAGTTAGTCTGTTAGTCGGATAGTTTGTTAGTTGGTTAGTTTGTTGGTTAGTTTGTTGGTTTGTTAGTTGGTTAGTTTGTTGGTTAGTTTGTTGGTTAGTGTTTTTAGTGACTTCGTGCCTTCCTGCCTGACGGTAGGCAGGTGTGGTGGATTTTTTCTTGATTATGCTTATTAGTATGACAGGATACGGGGAAGCCAGTAGTAATGAGGTACGGTGTGAATTAAGGTCACTGAACCACCGCTTTTTCAGAACATCTATCTCTGTGCCTCCCTTTCTCTCAAGATACGAATACGAGATTGAATCTCTACTTCGTGAGAAGCTTCTACGTGGTATGATTTACTGTAATATAATTACTACCGTTACACCCCAGACTGTAAAGTGTGACACCGAAATTGCGAAGAGATATAGGGATGCACTTCTCTCTCTTAAGGCGTCACTCAAATTAGAAGGAGATATATCGCTTGATTTATTGAGTAGATCCAGTAGTATATTCAGGACAGACATTGACGAGACACAGGTTTGTAAGGTCTGGGAAGAGACCCGTGGCGTTCTTATTAGGGCTATTGATAATCTTCTCCTTACAAGAAAAAGAGAGGGGAGAAAGATAGCAAAAAATGTAAAAAATAGGATAGAGAAGCTAAAAAGGATGCTTCGCGATATTAAGGCAAAGCTTCCACAGAGGATAGAGAGAGAACGGGTTAAAATAGAAAAATTGCCATATGAGGATGAGGCGCTGCTCCTTCTGGACCGTATTAATATTGAGGAAGAAACTGCCAGATTTCAATTCCATCTTTCCTGTATGAAGGAGATATTGAGTGAGAAAACATCACAGGGAAAAAAACTTCTCTTTCTTCTTCAGGAACTTCTGAGAGAGGCTAATACTATGTCAAACAAGATACAGGATGCACCCATCTCGCGAATAGTGGTAGAGATAAAGACTGAGATTGAATCGTTGAGAGAGGAGGTTGAGAATGTATTATGAACCGTTCTTCCTGGTTCTTGTTGGACCATCGGGGGTGGGTAAGAGCACGATTGTGCGAGAAATAATAAAGTTACACGAAGATATAAAATATTCAATATCCGCTACAACAAGAAGACCCAGAAAGGATGAGGTTAATGGAAAGGACTACTATTTTCTGGATATTCCCGCATTTAAAAACTGGATCAAAGAAGACAAATTGTATGAATGGGCACTCGTATATGGAGATTATTATGGCACACCAAGGGAACATGTAGATGCGTTTATTAGAGAAAGCCACGATGTCATATTTGATCTTGATATTCAAGGTGCTATCTCTGTAAAATCGCAAAGAGAGGATACGGTCACTGTATTCTTACTGCCACCCTCCAAGGAGGAGTTGAAAAGAAGGCTTCTAAAGAGAGGGGATAATGAGAATGCAGTAATTGAAAGAATT
>JAYENM010000159.1:0-2726 GCA_034722095.1 Caldifarciminota bacterium
GTATCTGCAACATAAATTCCATTGTAAGCAATCTTTGACCCATCAGGAGACCAATCTGGACATCTTCCATAGTCGATTACGAGGTGGTCATTACTCCCATCAGCATCCATTATCCATATTCCACGAGGGTGTGTTACAGTAGATATACTCTGATCATATGCTATCTTCTTGCCATCAGGTGACCAATCAGGGAAGAAGGTCCTTCGATTAAATGTCAGTTGGGTGAGACTATCTCCATTTACCTTTATTTTCCATATGCGTGCACCCTTATCGAAAGCCAACCATTCACCATCAGGGCTCCAATCTGGAGAGCCAGCACTCCACTCTGTTAAGTTCAGAAACATTCTTTTATTAGTACCGTCGGGATTGATAAACCAGAGTCCAGTAGAATCTAAATCTACATCATAAGCTCCTTCGGAAGAATCAATATAAGTAACATGAACATGATAGAAAACGATCGTAGAACCGTCTGGTGAAAAGCAAGGAGAATCATCGAACTGAGGATAGATAGGTGTTGGTGGTCTAATCTCGCCCCCATCACCAGGTCCAAATGGATTCCATCCACAGCCAGTTAAAACAAGCATTGCAAAGACACCTATGGTGATAAAAAGTCTCTTCATATATCTTAACCCTACTACCTGGATACCATGTACCTTCCCTCTTACACTTCCTATCCTTAAATACATATCCAGTAAAGCACAATTCCGGCAAAACGATAAGGGCGTTTTTCTCCCCTGAAAGCATCTTCCCTACTCTTTCAAGATTCCCTTTTTTGTCTCCAAAAACCGGACTATATTGCAAAAAACCTACTCGCATCTCTCACCCCTTCCACCTAACACCTGACATCTAATCTCTGAAACCTATTACCTTACACATAACACATTCAACATTCCACATTTCACATTTCATCTAATACTGTCTTTAAAAGTACTTCCTCCAGGTCTGGCTTTCCTATCTCCTCTAATTCATATCTTACACGGGTATAAGGCTTTTGTATCTTTATTATCTTTGTAATATCTATTGGGCTTGCCACCACTACTGAATCGCAAGGGGTTTTGCTTACTGTTACTTCAAGTTCCTTTATTTGCTTTTTACTATATCCCATTGCAGGTAATACACTACCCGTTGTTGTGTATTTTTTGTAAGTATCTCTTATGGAACCGACTGCATACGGTCTTGGGTCTATTATCTCCTTTGCTCCGAATCTCTTCGCCGCCACAAATCCTGCACCATAAGCCATTCCTCCGTGGGTAACCGTTGGACCATCCTCTATTACCAGCACCTTTTTATCCTTTATGATATCAGGATTGGAAACCGAAATAGACGAATTTGCAAATATGACCATAGCATCTGGATTTGCGGTTTTTATATTTTGCTTAAGTTTTTTTACATCTTCATCCTTTGCACTGTCCATTTTGTTCACAACTATCACATCTGCCATACGTAGATTTGTTTCGCCCGGATGATAGAGAAGTTCATGCTCAACTCTCAATGGGTCCACCACAACTATCAAAACATCAGGTTTATAAAAGGGAAAGACATTGTTTCCGCCATCCCACAGGATTACATCAGCTTCTTCTTCTGCCTTTTTCAAAATTTCACCATAATCAACACCTGCATATACCACCATTCCTCTGTCTATAATGGGCTCATATTCTTCCCGTTCTTCGATTGTGCACTTCTTCCTGTCCAGATCATCATAACTTGCAAATCTCTGGACGACCTGTTTTTGAAGGTCACCATAAGGCATTGGATGTCTTATAATGCATACCTTTTTATTGTGTTTTTTGAGTATGTCTGTAACCCTTCTTGATGTTTGGCTCTTGCCACAACCTGTTCTCACTGCACATACTGCTACAAGAGGTTTTTGGGATTCTATCATTGTTGATTTTGGACCAAGAAGCATAAAATCTGCGCCTGCGGACAGCATTGTAGAGGCAAGATGCATAACATGGTTATGTGGAACATCGCTATAAGCAAATACAGCAACATCAACATTTAAGTCTTTTATAAGATGCGTTAACTCAGATTCCGGGCATATTGGGATACCTTTTTTATACATCTTTCCTGCAAGGAGAGGTGGATACCTTCTGGCTTCAATATTTGGTATCTGAGTAGCGGTAAAACCCACAACCTCATACTCTTTATTGTTTCTGAATACCACATTAAAATTGTGGAAGTCTCTTCCAGCTGCTCCCATGATTATCACGCGTTTGGACATACAACCTCCTTAAATGTTGTGTCTAGCCACAGAGTACACAGAGAATGCTTGTCAATTTATAACTGGCGTTTTGGAATAAAGGTGAGATAGTATAACATAAAATCCCCAAAAAGTCAAGGGAAATCTATTGGCACTGTAAATGGTTCGGCTGAGCTCACCGAAGACAGTGCCCAACCAATACTGGTTGGTTCCCCTTCCCTGCCTGACGCCTGCTCTACCTTGGCGGGGATGGATAGGAAGGATAGATCAAGATTATAGAATAAAGGGGGCGCCAAACTCAACGCCCCTTTTTATCTGGTTTTTTCAGTCTTGCTTTCGGTTCTACTTCATCAGCACGAGCTTCTTTGTTGTTTCATAGTTGTCTGTTACAAGCCTTGTGAAGTAAATTCCGGAGGGAAGATTCTTGCCATCCAATCTTGCGCTATGATAACCTGCTTCAAGTCTGCCGTCTACGAGTGTCTTAATCTCTCTGCCCGACACATCGTAAACCTTGAGAGATATCTTC
>JAYENM010000160.1:0-2719 GCA_034722095.1 Caldifarciminota bacterium
TACAGATTAAAGGGTAAAACGCCTATACAGAAATTCCTGGATGGTTCAAGAGCACCCGCTCTTCCACCACCCATTTGATATTAACATTTATGGAGGTCAATTGTCAACAGATCTCCTGAATAGGACAGTTTATTTTTAAATTCATCAATCGCTTTCTGCTTCAAATTAACTTCTTGAGCCCGCAAAGCCACCACAAAAAGCAAGGCAAACGCCAATGGTATAATCCTATCAGCCTTAATTTTTGCCTTTGATTCTCTCATTTTATTCCACTTGATTGTTGTGACCTAACCCCCATTGCTGATTATTGCTGATTGCTGTTCTGCAAACAGAGTGAGGGCGAGGCACGAAGTGTCAAAGTCTTCCGTCTGCATAATTTTTAGAGTAAAAATATATTGTTATTTTTGCAAATTTTTTTCATTTCATCGAGCCAAATACTTGATTGAATTTCGCCTATATGGGCTTTCCTTAAAAAGAACATACACAACCTGGACTGTCCTATTCCGCCACCGATTGTTAAAGGAAGTTCTCCTCGTAATAGTCTTTGATGGAAATATAAATTTACCTTATCAAGTTCCCCCTTAATTTTCAATTGTTTCAATAAAGATTTTTTATCTACCCTTATTCCCATAGAAGAAAGTTCCATAGCACAATCAATTAGAGGATACCAAACAAGGATATCACCATTGAGTCCTCTTTTTCCTTCCTCAGTTTCTGTTGACCAGTCATCGTAATCTGCTGCTCTTTCATCATGGGGCTTGCCATTTTTTAACTTTGCCCCTATCCCAATTATAAACACTGCTCCCTTTTCCTGGCAGATGGCGTCTTCCCGTTCTTGCGGCGAGAAGTTTGGGTATTTTTCTTCTAACTCTTCGCTATGAATAAAGTAAATCTCATCTGGAAGGAATGGGCTTGAAAGTTGTTCATATCTTTGACATACTACTTTTTCTGTCTCTTTTATGACTTTATAGATTTTTCTTACTATATATTTAAGAAGCCCTAAATTTCTTTCCTCTTTTTCTATAATTCTCTCCCAATCCCACTGATCAACATAGATTGAATGTAAATTATCCAAACTTTCATTAGGTCTTATGGCATTCATATCAGTGTAAAGACCTTCCCCATACTTAAAGCAATAATCGGCAAGAGCTATTCTTTTCCATTTAGCCAGGGATTGTACAATCTCGGCCTTTTCGTTCATATCCGTTATATCAAAGCTTATAGGTTTTTCTATACCTGTTAAATAATCATTAATGCCTGTTCTACTTAGCACGACAATTGGGGCAGAAACTCTTGTTAGGTTCAATTCTTTAGCTAAATTTGTTTGAAAAAAATCTTTGATGTATTTTATTGCTTCCTCTGTTTCTCTTAGATTTAAGTGTGATTTATATTCTTCAGGAAGGGTTAGTCTTCCGTTAGAAAAAGTTATTTTTTTGAGGCTCTGTGTTTTCATAATCCAAGAATATGCATTAACCACACCCCGCCTTTGGCGGGGCAGGGATAATCACAGATTTTCACAGAGTATAAATTCAGACCCCTGTCCACTGACAGATTGAAACGCAGAACTGTCAATTAAAATTTTAACTTGCTAATTTTACGTTTTATCTTTTGTGGTCTTATGTCTGTTGTCTTCTGTCTTTTTCCTTTATCCTTTATCCTTTTCCCTATAGTATGACACTAATAGTTCTTTTCGTTTATTCAGTAATATGGGTTATTTTAATCTTTTTGCTTTCCTCGTCAAGTTTTTTCAAAATTTCTTCATCTAATTTCCAGCCCATTGCACCTACATTTTCTTCAGCCTGTTTTTTATTCTTTGCTCCAGGAATTGCAACTATCCCCTTTTTCTCTATTAGCCATCTAAGAGCTACCTGCGCTGGGTTTTTACCAATTTTTTCTGCGAAATCCGTAAGGAGTTCAACAAATTTAATTATCTGAGAATAATTTGGTTCCCTAAAAAAGGGAGCGTCCTTTCGTAAAGAATCATCAGGCTTCTTATTATGTGTATACTTGCCCGTTAATAAACCTTGTGCGATAGGGCTGTAAGCTATAATTGATATATTGCTGGATACACAGTAGGGGAGAATTTCTTCGTCGATTTCTCTCGAGATAAGGTTATACCTGACTTGATTTGAAACAATGAAAGATTTCTTCAATGCTTTTTGAGCTTCCCCTATGAGTGGAACAGGGAAATTTGATACTCCAATATATCTAACCTTTCCCCGGTTTACCAGTTCTTCCATGGCTCTCATGGTTTCTTCAACAGGTATATAAAAGTTGGGCCAGTGAAATTGATATAAATCAATATAATTGGTTCTTAGTCTTTTCAAACTTCCTTCACATGCGACGATGACATCTTGATATTTTGCACGGGAACCAGATACCTTTGTGGCAATTATTACATCCTTTCTTTTTTCTCCCAGAATCTTACCTATCAATTCTTCTGAAAAACCATCTCCATAAACTTCCGCTGTATCTATCCAGTTAATGCCTTTTTCTAAGCTACTCTTTATGGCCTCTACAGCATCCTGTTCTCCAAAATCCTTTCCCCATCCCCAAAATTCTGAACCAAACTGCCACGTTCCCAAACCAATCTTTGTAACCCTCAAATCACTCTTTCCAAGAAACTCGTATTCCATATTTGCTCCTTGATTTATAGTTATAACAATTCAAGTTATTTTCAATTTCCCTAAATGTTGATTTATAAATTTTGTTTTTTTCTTTT
>JAYENM010000161.1:0-1829 GCA_034722095.1 Caldifarciminota bacterium
TTATAAAGTTTTTTGAATTTGATGTTTCATTATACACCAAAAACTGGGGGGAGGCAAGCAAAAAGTAGATAACTGCTTTTAAAATTGTGGGTTAGAAGAAGATAGGCAAAAGTTTTTTGACAATACTTGTAGTACAACTAGGAGGATTTATGAAGAGATGGGCTTTTCTTATACCAGTGGTACTATTAATAGGTTGTGAAGTTACTGAAGGGCCCAAACTGCCCCAAAAGAGCGAATTTATTCCTCCAAAAGACAATAGAATAACGGAAGAGATGGCTCACTCCTATGTAAATGCTTCTAAGTATTTACTCGAGGCCATAGTCGGTCATGAGAAATCTATAGAAGAATTTATAAGAAGATATAATCTATCCCAGGATCTCTTTGAAGTCACTGATTCTGTATATAGAGAAGCACATCAGGATGTTGCGAAGGCATGGGATGAGCTTGTTAAAGGTTGGGAAAAAAGTGAAAAGGACGCATATAAAAAGGCAGGCATAACAGAAGAAGAATTTAACTGGATAGGTGGAGCACTCACAGATTCAATAAACAAGGATATACAAGAAGAAATAGCGAAGGCATTAGGAGGGGAAGGAAGTTAAATGTTCTCTATGACCTCTGTGGTTAATTTTAAACAACATTAGTTTACAGGAGGTGTGATATGAAAAGGACAGTAGCGCTTGTTGCAGTGTTCTTCTTGCCATTTTTGTGTGTGGCACAGCAATTACCGATAGACGAAAACGGCAAGAGTCCATTTGTTGATGTAGCAAAGAGGATAATGCCGAGTGTTGTTAATATTAGTGCAGAGAAAGTTGTAAGGGTCCAAGTTCCTGAATTTCAAGACCCCTTTTTTGAATTCTGGAAAAAATTCTTCCCTGAATTTCCAAGGGAGCAGAAGGAGAAAAGTCTTGGCTCTGGTGTAATAATAACTGAGGACGGCTATATACTAACAAATAATCATGTAGTTAAAGGCGCTAAGAAGATAGTGGTGAAGACAAAAGAAAGAATATACAGGGATGTAAAAATTATTGGGAAAGACCCACTAACCGATCTGGCTCTGTTAAAGATAAATGAAAAGAATCTTTCATATTCAGAACTGGGCAATTCAGATGAAATAGAGGTTGGGGACTGGGCGATAGCAATAGGAAATCCATTTGGACTTGAACGTACTGTTACAGTTGGAGTTGTATCTGCAAAACATAGAACAGGTATCAATTTGCCGGGTAGCAGAAGTTTTCAAGATTTCATTCAGACAGATGCTGCAATAAATCCAGGAAATTCTGGTGGTCCCCTTGTCAATATAAGAGGTGAAATCGTAGGGATAAATACTGCTATTCAAGTAGCGGGTCTGCTAGGAAACGTTGGCATAGGATTTGCTGTTCCAAGTAATATAGCAAAGGATATAATAAAGGATCTTATGACAACAGGAGAGGTAGAGAGAGGATACCTTGGTATCTACTATCAGGAAGTTACACAAGAGATGGCAGAGGGACTTGGACTTGAAAAGGTAAAAGGAGTGATAATCGCACAGGTGCTGAAAGACAGTCCTGCAGAGAAGTCCGGCTTTAAGGAAGGAGATATAATTGTTGAGTTTAACGGAAAAGAAGTTACTTTTTCCCAATTTCCATTTATAGTGGCGAGAACCCCAATTGGTAAGAAAGTGAGTGTAAAAGTCATCCGTGACAAAAAGACTGTTATATTGAAAGTAAAGATTGGCAAGCGCCCATCTGAGGAAACTATAGCAGAAATAGAGAAAGAAGAAACATGGCTTGGTATAGAGGTAATCGATGTTTCATCAGAGGAGGCAAAAAAGCTTGGTATAATGGAAAAAG
>JAYENM010000161.1:1839-2707 GCA_034722095.1 Caldifarciminota bacterium
GTTGTAGATATTCATCCCGATGGAGCGGTGTATGGATACATAGAGAGAGGAGATGTGATAAAAAAGATAAATACAAAATATATCAAGAACATGCGGGACTACAGAATGATGGCAGAAAAACTTGCGAAGAGTGATAAGCCGATTGTATTTCTGATAAAAAGAGGAGAGACTTCGAGATTTATAACAATTACCCCGTAACAAAAAGTGGCGCCCGAAAGGGTCTATAAAAATTATGAGAGACCCAACTGAAAATATTCTCAGTTTATATATCAAAGATATACAGCAAATACCAACACTCTCTGCGAAGGAGGAAAAAAAGCTAATAGCCAGAGTGAAAAAAGGGAATAGAGAAGCATTTGAGCGAATCATACTCTCTAATCTTAAGTTTGTTGTTAAAGTGGCGTCCCTTTACAAAGGTAGAGGTTTACCTCTTACAGATATTATAAGTGAAGGTAATATTGGTCTTATGGAGGCACTGTGGAATTTTAAACCTGATCGGGAAGTTCGTTTTTTAACCTATGCCATCTTTCGTATAAAGCAGAAGATTCAGAAAGCACTTTTTGAACAGGTGAGGATTGTGAGGTTTCCTATCTGTAAGATAACTGACTCATCCAAAATAAGAAAAGTGAAAATGCAGCTGTCTAAAGATAAGGGCTATGAACCAAGCATAAAAGAACTCGCGGATATACTCGGCATGAATGTAAAAAGAGTAAAAGCTGCTTTGGAGTCTGTTGAAAGAGAGTATTCCCTTGATGCAGAGATAGCAGGTCTCAAGCACATAACCCTTGTGGATGCTATAGCAAGTGAAAATGGAACTACCTTTTCTTTGGAAGTGAAAGATTCGCTCAGGTTTCTTTCAGAAAAGGAA
>JAYENM010000162.1:0-2694 GCA_034722095.1 Caldifarciminota bacterium
CAACTGTGGGTGGCATAAAAGCTGTTATATGGACAGATGTTATGCAATTCATTGTGATGATGGGTGGCGCCCTTTTGACAGTAGGATTCCTTCTTTATAAGATTCCGGGTGGCTGGCATGGTGTGACTGCAATGGCTGGTCCAATCGGTAAACTGAGAGTATTCGATCTTCACGCAGCTATCAGTAATCCAATGTGGCTTTTAGTTGGAATTGTTAATGGCTGTTTCCAGACATTTGCTGCACTTGGCACTGACCACGATTTAGCCCAAAGGATGCTAACTTGTAAGAACGCAAGAGATAGTCAGAAGTCCATCGTCCTCACAGGTGTGTTGGATTTTCCCATAATCATAACTTTTCTTGTTATTGGAACATTACTCTGGGTTTTCTATCAACACTTTCCAGCCGCTGCTTTGCCCACAAATACCGACCATATTTTCCCATATTTTATAACTACTCAGCTACCAATAGGGATTCGCGGTCTCCTCATAGCGGGAGCTCTTGCAGCAGCTATGTCGAGTCTTGATTCGGCACTCGTTGCACTGTCATCGAGTGCAGTAGTAGATATCTACCAACCACATTTCAAAAAACATGCAACTGAAAAGCACTATTTATTGGTTTCAAGGCTTTTTGTGGTAGTTTTTTGTCTTATACTTATAGGTGTAGCAATTGTATGTCGTGATATTAAGCAAATTCTATGGTTAAGCTTTAAAATTAGCGGATTTACTTATGGTTCGCTTTTAGGAGTATTTCTTTTGGCGACCATTACTAAACGTGGCTCTAATAAGGGAAATATAATAGCTATGATTTCTAGCGTTGTAGTTACCGTGATGCTATTCATATTACAGCCGTACCTCCATATTGCCTGGCCATGGTTAGTTGTCATTGGAACGATCTGGACCTTCTTTATCGGATTACTCTTTGAACCTGAGAAGAGAAAGTTAGCAACCTCGTAGATTATTATTATTTGATTATGTATTAAACCACAGATGAACACAGATGCTCACAGATTATATAAAGGCGTTAGTCTGTTAGTTGGATAGTTTGTTAGACCCTAACAAACCAACAAACGAACCAATTCTTTACTCTTGTAAAAATCTTGTGGTTTCTTGACGTATAATACGGTTATGCAAAAAAATATCATTTGCTTAGCAATTATTAGTATCTGTAGCCTCTTATTTTCAGGCACAAAAACCAAAGTTAAATTGGGAATTGATGTGCTTTTAGAAAAACAAATAAATCTATTGGAAGGGAAGCGTGTAGGTCTGATCATCAATCCGACCAGTGTTAATGGCTTACTCGTACCAGATGTTGATTTACTCTGCAAGACTAAAAAAATCGAATTGGTTGCACTCTTTGGACCAGAACATGGTGTGAGAGGGGATACACCAGCTGGACAGAAAATCAAGGATTATGTTGACAAGGCTACCCGTTTACGGGTTTATAGTCTCTACGGAGATAGAATGAAACCCACACCCGAGATGTTAAAGAACATTGATGTTCTGGTCTATGACATACAGGATGTAGGCTCTCGTGCCTACACATACATATATACTATGGAATTGGCAATGGAAGCAGCCAAAGAAGCAGGCATTAAATTCATCGTCTTAGACAGGCCTAATCCTGTCGGTGGTATAAATATTGAAGGTCCCCTACCAGAGAAGGAAGATTCAAGATGGCCAGCATACAACATCTTACCCATTTCTCATGGCATGACTATCGGGGAATTAGCACTTATGTTCAACAAAGAATTAAATATTGGAGTAGACCTGACTGTTGTGAAGATGGAGGGCTGGCAGCGAGGTATGTTGTGGGATGATACTGAACTACAATGGATATTGACCTCACCTCATATACCTACACCAGAAGCTGCTCTTTGCTATCCGGGGACAGGACTTCTGGGAGAAATTAGAAACTTGGGTGAAGGTGTAGGTTACACCAAGCCGTTTAAAATTATTGGTGCTCCCTGGATAGATGGTAACATCCTGGCAAGAGAATTAAACGGAAAACGATTATCCGGGGTTTATTTTAGACCGATATATTATAAGCCGTTTTATTTTCAATACACAGAAAAAACATGTAGTGGAGTAGAAATTCATATTCTTGATAAAGAGGCATTTAAGCCTGTAGCAACAAGCATTTATATACTTGCAGCTATACAAAAACTGTATCCCGGGCAATTAGACTTTGCAAATTCACCCGGATTTCGTTGGGCAGTAGGAAGCGAAGGGCTGACACAACAAATTGAGAGTGGCAAATCTGCAGAGGAAATTTTGGATAGCTGGCAAAAGGATGTTGAGAGGTTTAGATCGCTTCGAAAAAAATACCTTTTATATTAATTGGCACAAATTGAATTTGTGCCTACAAATTCACCAACAATGTAGGCACGGATTCAATCCGTGCTAAAATAAAATGGGTTTTAAGGGAATTTTTTTAATAGTTTTAATATTATCGCAAATAGCAGGAAACAAAGTGATGGATAAATTAAAACCACTCTCCAAGATGACCAACCAAGAAATTGATTTGCTTTTAACAGAGATAAGCCAAAAGGGCTTAACAATTTCTGAAAGAATTAACTTTTATTCCGAAAAATTTTTAGGTACTCCTTACAATTTTCGGTGTATTGGTGATGGTCCCTATGCTCTTATAGAAAATTGGCCTTTGGTTAATTTTCAAGAGACCAATTGTATGGCTCTT
>JAYENM010000163.1:0-2691 GCA_034722095.1 Caldifarciminota bacterium
ACGGAAGGTTAACGAAGCTCTGGATCGTATACGTAAGACATTGCAAAGGGCATATAAGAAACGGGGTGGAAGGAAGAGGTTTGTATATCGTATTAGATGGCTTCTTTTAAAGGGAAAAGAGAGGCTTTCTGCGGAAGAGAAGGAAAGATTGGACCATGTGCTGAGCAGGGCGCCATTATTGTCCAGTGCTTACGATCTCAAAGAGATGTTCCGGGATCTATATAGAGTTTGTGAGAACTACAAGAATGGTAGGGGATGTATAGAATGTTGGTGTGATATGTGTGATATGGCTAATGTGGCGTCTTTCAAGGATGTTTCCAGGATGGTCAGGAGATAGATTCATCCCATATCTCTCTATTTTAAACATAGAGTCACCAATGGTTATACTGAAGGGGTGAATAACAAGATAAAGGTGGACAAGCGGATGGCTTATGGTTATAGGAATTTTGAGAATCAGCGGATTAGAATATTGACCAAATGTGGTTAAATCAGGAGGGATGTGAATACTTAGAGGAAGCGATCGTTGGTTAATAATACTCCCGTTTACTATCCCTTTTTGGGTCAATGGAGAGAACTGCTTTTTGTATGTCCTTTACCGCTTTGAACCCTCAAAAAGTAAAGAAAGATTTTGCTTGACATAATCACTAAAATCGTGTAAAATCAAGGTGTGTATCTATGAGACTAAATGAGGTCTGAGTAATCTCCACACTTAGTGGTCAAGAACCTTTCTAAATCACTTTATCCAAGTTCATTCGAGTAATGCCAATTTTTTTGTTTCTATATAACTTCCTGCTTTCAGGCAGTAAAAGTAAATACCTTTTGATACCTTTCTACCAGCTTCGTCTCTCCCATTCCATGTAATGGTGAAATAACCCGGCTCTTGAGTTTTATCGATAAGGGTCTTTACCAGTTTACCCGTAATATCGTATATCCTCAGGCTAACAGGGATGGAGCTAATGACTTTGCTTTCATATTTCGCTGGTATCCCATAACGAATTGTAGTATGTCCACCGAATGGATTGGGATAACCTGCCAAAGCAAAGGAAATTGGAATTTTGTCATTACTAACTTCCTGGGCACCACCCGAGGCAATTTTTCCCTCTGATACTGCATAAGTTTCGATTGGATAGGGGGCAGAACTTCCTCCACGCCAAACAACTAAGTGACCATCGGCTTTGATATTAAGATTTGGATAGACACCAGATCCTATAAATGTCGGTTGAGTCCAACTTCCATTTGAGTATTTTACCAAGTATATACCAGGTTTTACCAAGCATGCCCCACTGAACCGCCGCAGCGTTAAAACTAGATCATCCTTAGTACTATATGACGCGATTGAAGGATACTCACCATACTCAAATTCTCCTATCATTTGCCATCCACTACCGACTCTACGAGCAACAATAATATCTCTCGCTTGCGATACCATACTAAAAGCATCCCACGTAACATTGGGACGGCTAGAGTAATCAAGTGTTACAGAAGGATGGTGACAATCCTTAATCCAACTTGCCGGAGGAATTTTTTCCTTTGTTCCCCAGGAATTAGGGGGCTCACAGCAGTTATAATAAATATTTCCTCCCTCTTCCCAAACTAAATGGAATACACCATATGTGCCTTCTAATGCAGGAAAGTGAGAATCCCCGCTTGTGGAAGGAACATTATCCGGTCCTTCCCAACCATCATACTTATTATATCTCACATACTTCAATCCATTAGGTGCTCGATAAACTATCATTATCCCAATAACAAACTGCATCGTTTCACCTTGCCTTATTTCAACTGGTATAGCATGGATGGCCGGTACAGAAAGATAATTCTCTTGTACTCCTCCATGACTCCAACTAATTGCATCATCCCAACTATTATTGTATCCTTTACGGTAAAGAATTTTAAGAGTAGTTCCTATTGTATATTGCCAGACAACATGGAGAGTATCATATAAGTCCACAGCAATAGAGAGAGATTTATTTTTATCATAATATTCACTAATATTATTCTCAGGAGCCCAGTGTGTTCCATTATCATCTGAGTAAGTATAGTAGACTTTACCATCAGATTCATACACGAGGTGATATCTGCCCTTACTATCTCTTACTATTCGTCGGCCATTGTTGTAAGCAGTAGCTTTAGGAGAATAAGAATACATATGAAGTATATATGTTTTCCCTTCGTGAGGTCTATAGTTATGTGCAGTAACAGTTACATTCATAGGACCCTTCGTAGCATCGGGAGGTATAGTAAAAGTTGCCTGTCCACTTGCATTTGTATACTGGGAATCATAAATTTCATTACCTTTCCATATACAAACGAGAGCCTCTTTAACACCGTTTCCTGAATGAGTAACCTCGACAGTAAACTCCGAACCTGGCATGGTATTAGATGGGTAATTCACAGTTAAAGTTTTGGGAGTATCAGTCCACATATCCAGAGAAGGGTCACCAAGGATGTTCATCATAAAAAAGGTCTTTTTGGTAATCCCATTTGGTAGAGGAAAGTACTGTTCCATAAACCACTTTCCGTAATCACACGCTGTTTGAAAGTTATAGATGTGCTGTTCACAAATTCCCCTGAATATCCCAATAGCAAGAGAGTCATTATAGAAAGAGTAACTTACATCGGTGGCGCCAAAATATCCGGCGGCTCCCTGGTCTTGGTTTACAAATGCTTCTCCCATACATTGGTCGTATC
>JAYENM010000164.1:0-2666 GCA_034722095.1 Caldifarciminota bacterium
ATCCCAAGATTACAATTGATATCAGATACACCAAAAAGTTGTACACCTGATATCTCATTGTATACCCGAGCGTGATGCTTTCCAAGATAACCAACACCTATCACTCCCGCTTTGATCGGTTCACTATCTCTCGTAATACCCCCTATTTCTATCTCGGTGTTGTGAAAACCTGAACCACAGAGAACACATAGATAAATCAAAAATCAAAGTGTAAATATTAAAATCACATATTAAAATGCTGAAGTAGTTGGTTAGTCGGATAGGCTGTTAGTTGGTTTGATTTTAACAAACTAACAAACCATCAAACTAAATATCTTTTCGCATTTTGATTTGTCATCCTTCACGATGTTCAGGACAAGTTTTGCATTTTGATATTTGATATTTGATTTTATTACATCGCCACACCCCTCTTTGATGATCCTATAAATTCTATTAAGTGCTTTATCTCGTCGTTTAAGGGAAGTTCCTTTTGCATCTTTTCGATTGCTTGGCGAGTATTCAGCTCTCTCGAAAGAAGAAGATGAAACGCCTTATTTAATATACTTATACTCTCTTTACTGAAATTATGTCTTCGTAATCCCACGATGTTAAGTCCCATGGCGCGGAGCGGGTCGCCAGCCGTAAGGCTATAAGGCAGAACATCCTTTGGAACCCGGTATCCTCCACCTATCATTGAATACTTTCCTATCCTTACAAACTGGTGAACAGGACATAAGCCTGATATAAAGGCGTAATCAGAGACCAGGACAAACCCCGCAAGTTGTGCTCCATTTGCAATTATAACTCCGTTACCTATTCTTACATTATGGGCTATATGACAGTATGCCATAAGGTAGTTATCATCTCCCATAACTGTCTCCTCTCCCTCACCTGTGGCACGGTGAACGGTAACATACTCTCTTATTATGTTATTTGCACCTATATTTACAAAACTCTTCTTTCCTTTATTTCTCACATCCTGAGCAGGATTTCCTATCACAGCTCCCTCATATATCTCATTGTTTCTCCCTATTTTTGTTCCTCTCTTTATACATACATAATTTCCTATCACGCATCCACTCCCTATCTCCACATCTCTCTCAATTACAGAATAAGCACCTACTTTCACATCCTTATCAATAAATGCGTTCCTATCTATGATCGCTGTTTTATGAATGTCCACCTATATCTCCTCTCTTATCTCCTTCATTAATTGAATATAAAAGTGTAGGTTGTGCAGGGTTGTAAGTATTGGTCCAAGCATCTCACCCGCATTGAATAAATGTCTAATGTATGCTCTGGTATGATGGCGACAGGTAAAACAATCACATTCAGGGTCTATCGGTGTAAAATCGTTCTTATAAATTGCATTCTTTATTACTATCTTGCCATTGCTTGTAAACACTGTTCCTGTCCTTCCATTCCTTGTAGGAAGCACGCAATCAAACATATCAATCCCCATTTTGACATACTTCCTTATATCAGAGGGCTCTCCAAGGCCCATGAGGTATCGAGGTTTGTTTTCCGGCAGGAGAGACGCAGTAAACTCCGCAATTTCATATGAAAGACTTTTGGGCTCGCCGATCGACACACCACCGACGGCATATCCATCAAAACCAAGTTCTGTAATTTCTTTTGTAGATTTTTCTCTTAAATCCTTGAAGGTGGAACCTTGAACTATTCCAAACGAAAGATAAGGACGTTTTTTTCTATCTTTCATCCTCTGCTTGTACTCTATGGATTGTCTCGCCCACCTTGTAGTGTTTCTAAACGCAAATCCCGCTTCCTCATAACTTACTGGCCAGGCAACGCAGTGGTCTAACACCATTCTTATATCTGAGTTGAATATCTCCTGCGCCTGCAATACAGATTCGGGAGTAAACTTGTGATACGAACCGTCAATATGCGATTGGAAGGTTACTCCGTCTTCTTCTATCCTTCTCAAATCTGCAAGAGAGAACACTTGATAACCACCAGAATCTGTCAAGATCGCCCTATCCCATCCAATGAATTGATGCAAACCGCCTGCCTCTCTAATCATATCAAGACCGGGTCGCAGATAGAGATGGTAAGTGTTCGCTACAATTACATTTACATCATTTTCTATGAGGTCGGCAATTGTCTGTGTTTTCACCGTGCCCTGTGTTCCGACCGGCATAAAACAGGGCGTCTCTATAACGCCATGTGGGGTATATAGTTTCCCGAGCCTTGTTCCGGATTTTGCCTTTTTTACAACCTCAAAGACCATAATGCTATTGCCCATTTTAAGTAGTTCCTTCAAGAGGAAAACCACAGAGATTGTGGGATTGTAGGCACAAATTTAATTTGTGCTATTATCTGCACGGTTTAAAACCGTGCCTACAAGTTCCTGCCTATGTTCTACTGTCTGTGATCTTCGGTCTGTAGTCCTTGATTTGTGATTTCGTCCATATTATTTTTCACTGCACCACTGATTTGAATACCATCAAATAGTAAGTATACAACATTTTTCAAAAAAAGTCAAGTTTTTTCCCTGCTTTAAACTGCAATTCAGACAGTGGAGTTAATCCTTGGAGTTAACCCGTTGCACAGCATCTCATATCCATATCCATACGGATCTTGAGACGGATTCTGTGAACGAGCCGTAGGGCCGTATGGAAAGGGTTTTATATAAAAGGCTGACGCCTTAATTCCAAAGGCTGACGCCT
>JAYENM010000165.1:0-2630 GCA_034722095.1 Caldifarciminota bacterium
CACGGTTAGCCACTACGTTCAGACTTATAGACCTAACTGTGCTATTACCCTGGTCATCTTCGACAGTAACTGTGACATCGTAATCTCCGTAATACTCTGGAGCTACCCAGGAAACTGTAGATCCGGTTCCGGTAAGGCTCCCACCAGTGGTTGACCATGCATAGCTTATAGGATCACCATCTGGATCTGATGCTGCGCATTGGATCGCGACTGTAGATAGAGGATAAACATCTGTCTCCGCGGCTGTCAGACTTGAGATCACTGGTGGCTGATTACCTGATGGAGGTGGCTGTGTGCTTGGGCCACAGGCACTACTCACAATTACCATAGCCACTATAGCTAGAATAACCCCAAATTTTACTCTGAACGTACCCACCTCATTTATCTCATTATTTAGATTGCTTGGCTAAGAGTATATATAGTTTATACGAAGTTGGCAATGAATTGTACCTGGCGGGGTTTAGAATTTATCTGGAACCTTTATTATCCTACGGAATGAATCATTTCTTGCAGTTGTGGTAGAACGTCTCGCGCAGCTTTGTATCCTTGTGGTATGAGCTCCTCCCCTTTATAGAATTGAAATGCTCCAATATTGCTGACGTCAGGATTAATGACTATATCTGCGGTTTTTGCTCTTAGTCTAATTATCTCGTATTCCATGGCGTGCAGTGATTGCATCAAGACATCAAATATATTTGGAGTCCCTGGTTCTATTCCCTCTTTAGCTTCATAAGTTTTGGCTGTGACAAAATTGGAAAGCTCCTCAAATAACTTGAATTTGTCTTTATTTTCCCGTACCAGATTATCAATTTTTCTCTTTACAGCGGATAAGCGTGTATTTTCAAGGTGGTAAGCTGGCTTTGTTTCAGATGTTTCTTTCTTTTTAACTAAGCTGCTATGTTCGCCTTGCGATGGACCAGGAATTACATTTACAGCAATGACAATTTCTGCTCCCATATTGCGAGCAACATCGGCAGGCACGGGATTGACTACTCCACCATCAATCAAAAACCTGTCTTGCCATTTTACTGGTGTAAATATCCCAGGCATCGAGATGCTTGCTCTTACTGCCTCTACCACTGAGCCTTTGGTGATTATGATTTCCTCTGTGGTTTCGGCATCGGCAGCTACAACCGCCAGTGGTATTTCTAAATCTTCAAACTTTACATCTCCAATGAGGGATTGTAAGAATTCTTTAACCTTGTACCCGTGAACGAATCCTTTTTGCAGGAGTGCTAAGTTCAGGTCAAGTAAGCGAGCCAGTTTTTTCCAGTCTATTCCTAATGCTACCTCCTCTAAAATGGCCGCCTGTCCTTCTTTGGCATAGTAGGCACCTACAATTGCACCCATACTTGTGCCGCTTATTATGTTGATGGGGATTGATTCCTCTTCCAGTGCCTTCAGCACCCCAATATGAGCTAAGCCCCGAGCAGCACCACTACCTAAAGCTAAGCCAATTTTTGGAGTTTTACGCGCTGAATAATCCACATCCTGGTAATTATTTTACTATATAGACATAAAAAGCAAGGCAGAATTTCTACTCTCTAAGTGCGTATTCCACAGCGGCTTTAGCATGGATTTCTGTAGTATCGAAAAGGGGGACCGCGCAATCATTTTGGTTTATCAAGAGAGGCAACTCTGTGCAGCCCAAAATAATTCCCTGAGCACCATCATCAATAAGGCTCTTGATAATTATTTTGAACTGCTCTCTAGACGTGTCTTTTATTTCCCCTAAACACAGTTCATTGTAAATCACGTTGTGGACTATCTCACGGTCGGATTCGTTTGGAATAATAACCTCCAGGCCGTATTTTCTTATTAAACGCCCTTTGTAGAAGTCCTGCTCCATGGTAAATTTGGTGCCCAAAAGACCAATCTTTTTAAGTCCCGAAGAAGCAATCTTCTCAGCAGTAGCATCGGCGATATGCAATAGGGGAATGTTTATATTCCCTATGACATCTTCTGCCATTCTATGCATTGTATTAGTGCAAATTAGAACAAAGTCTGCCCCGCCCCTTTCTACTCTGCTGGCGGCATCTATCATCAAATTTGTAGCGTCATCCCATTTTCCTTCATGTTGGAGTTGCTCGATTTCCTCAAAATCAACGCTATACATCACGATTTTTGCTGAATGAAGCCCGCCTAGGTTTTCTCTTATAGCTTCATTTATTATTCGATAATACTCCGACGTTGACTCCCAGCTCATCCCTCCGATAAGTCCGATTGTCTTCATATTCGTTATCCTTCTCTCCTAGTAAAATTTAACGTTCAAGACTGAAAGAAGTGCGTAACATTTGGATATCGATCTTTTTAGCCTGTGTTAGCTGCTGTGCCTGTATCTTTTGACAAATCATTATTTACTTCTCTAAATTTGTTGAGCCAATCTAATGGTACTTTTTGAAAATGCCGCGAAAAAATATTTATAGCATTCATAGCCATAGTAGCCAATGCTTGTGCTTCTTTGTAAAACATCTCTTCACTTACTAGGCCACTGATGAAAAGCTGTTCTCTTGCTTCTTTTTTTCTAATTAAGGCAAAGGCAGTTTTTGTAGGATGGGCTCTTTGCGAAAGCTTCGAGAAAGTTTTTTGCATCTGATCATAGATATTTTTTAACTCTTGAGAGGATTCTA
>JAYENM010000166.1:0-2620 GCA_034722095.1 Caldifarciminota bacterium
AAGTCTGCAATCTGAAGGACATCCGCAGGATAGTCACCTGTTATCACTTTTATAGAATCAGCCAGTGCAATGCCAGAGAGGTCAACGATAACTTCTCCAGAAAGTCTTATACCGTCAAACACAGGGGTAGTGAAGGTCCCAAACCATTCATCAACATCTACTCCCTCAATGTTGACATATGACCTTAGCTCTGTGGGAACTTTAACTGGTAAAGGAGTAGATGTTACCCATTCTCCCTCTGTCTCATTGTAAATTTTGTAGGAAAATACCGGGTTAGCATCAGTATGGAATGTTTCTCCCCACACAAGTTTATAAACATCTCCTGTAACCGCTATAGGTGTCTCCACTACTGCTTCCTTAATATTCACCACATTTGTCGCTCCACGAGTATGTGACACATCTGTCTCCATTGGCACTATGTCACAAGGTTCAGCCCTTGGAGTTGCGGTCTTTGCGAAGAAACCAGACTCCAGTGATACCCAAACATCCTGGTTCTTGTTTGCATGGTCACCAGGGGTATTGTAATCATAGGCAGTAACCGCATAGTAGTAAGGAACCCCATTTATAACATCCTCATCCACATAGGAGTAAACAAGTCCCTCGTTATCACTCTCCTCTCCGCTTGCATTCCCTATACCGGGTATATAGACATCGCCTGGCAGAAGGGTAAAATCGTTCTTAATGTCCCACTGTCCTATTATTTCCCAATCACCCTCAACACCTGTTCTGGACCTCCATAGTCTAAATCCCTCAAAGTCGTATTCTCTATACAGGGTATCCTCAACCGGGTCCCCAGCCTCAGGACTTCTCATAATAGGATAAAAGGGGTCAGCGAACTTTTCGGAAGAATTATCCCAGACGATTGTAACCTTCCTGTCGCCAGGAGTAACGGTAACATTTGGTGCAGGTGGTGGGGATGGGAATGCCCAGTCGTATTCGTACATCGAATGTGCAAAATCTGCCTCATATTTGAGGTAGTCGAGATCTCCGGTATTACCGTTGGAGAACATCACTGCTATCGCAAATGTATCCACCTCACCAGGTGCAAGTTCAAACGGACCGCATCCCATAACCATTCTCTTATCCCCTGGTATATTATCGGGGATACCACTAAATGGACGGGGTTGACCTGTCATTATATCCCATCCAACGAGCATCATATACCTTTTAAGCTCATTGTCCGCATCGTATCCCCTTGTACACCTTTGGAAGGATGTAAGTGGAATGTACTCCCCGGGATAAATAATGGTATCCAGCAAGACTGACCCCTCTCCATCTAATCCATAAATATGGAGGGTATCATCTGCCTTCGGGCCCTGGAGTAAGCAGACACCAACATAGTATGGGGGTGAACTGCTCCAACCTATCTCCTGTGTCAGGGTACTGGTCCATCCGAGTGATCTTCCCACATCTATACCCAGAAGGTCATTATCTGCATCCCCGACATCCATATCTGATGCATTTCCTACGAACATATGCCTTATTGTATCATCGCTCACATTCTCGAACTCATATAGTAAGAATAGCATATCTTGTAAATCGGGTAAGTTCCCCCCGTAGGTTATCTGTCTTACAGCTAATCCAAGTGGATAGGTGGAAAATGGGGTCTGCTCTCGATGAATAGAATTGCAGAGGTCATTGTATTCACACCAGGTCTCTTCGTCTGCCCATCGGTCTGGCTTTCCAAAGACAGCTGATATAGGCTCTCCGCTATCATTCGTGAGGGGCCACTCGCTCATATCCACTGAGTCGGTTGAGAAATATATCCTGTCTTCTGGATGCGACAGGGGGTTATACCAGTGGTCCCATATATGCTCAGAATCTGGGGGTCCGGGAACGAAATCAAATCCTACACCAACAGTGTTATAACCAATTGATACGAGCACATCGCCTATAAGTGTATCTGGAAGGTTGCCGCCAGGAAAGAGGAATGTATGTCTCTCTTGCTCCACAGGATCTTCGTATTCCTTCTCAACAAATGCTCCAATCCATAATCCCGCACCATATATATATGGCTCACCAGACCCCCTTGGCCAGTATGTCCCTGCTGCACGGGGATTGCTCTGTCCAAACTCTCCCCAGTTAGTTATGGGCATATCCACTCGATTTACCGTATGCCATCTATGTTGGAAACACTTTCCAGCTGGTGTCTCACCTAAGCTTGCCATAAGAGAGACAGTGAACGGCAGGGCAATGAATAATATATACACTTTCCTTGCCATAATTACTACCATGTCAGACAATTTTGAAAACTAATTTATCTCCATTTTAGTTTGTTCAAATGACGACCAAAACTGGTATAGGAATATGGAGCGCATTACCTTGGCAATGCATAGAGGACTAAAGTGTCCTGTCATGGTTTGGCAATAGCAAGCTATATTTGGCACGAATTGAATTCGTGCCTACAAACATAATAATTAGTCTGCATTTCGGACAGGGACGACTCGACTGAGCCCCTCGGTATTGAGCCTCGGGACGAAATGCTCGCCGAAGTCAAGCCCTGTCCCTACACCTCAGTGAACTTTCTGTTCTTTCACTTTATTTTTGACAGTAAAGAAAAGGGGGCTCCCACACCTCGGGGAGCCCCCTTACAACAAATCCTATGGAATCCAACCTTTAG
>JAYENM010000167.1:0-2619 GCA_034722095.1 Caldifarciminota bacterium
GTGACATGTGACCAGGGTGTGACAGATAAAACATGGCAGTTTACAACAGTTCAATCAGCACCATTTTTGATTATAACAAAGGCTGACTGGCCAGATCCCGTGGCGCGCGGCAAGAATCTTACGTATACTATATCATATGAGAATAGTGGCAACATGAACGCCACTAATGTTATCATAACTGAAAGATATGATACGAATGTGACCTTTGTCAATGCAACACCTGCACCTGCTCCCGGAAACACCACATGGACAATTGGCACTCTTCCACCAGATGGTAAACATTACATCAACATCACGGTCAGGGTGAATGATGCGGTCACAAATGGCACCGTCCTTAATAATTATGTTAATATCACTTGTGACGAAGGTGTTGAAGAGGAGGATGTTGAAGATACTGAAATAGGTGAGCCCGTATTGGTTGTTACCAAGTATGATTATCCAGACCCTGTTGACGCAGGTGGAATCCTTAACTATACTATTATGTTTGAAAATCTGGGCAACGTCACCGCTACTAATACAACAGTAAATGATACTCTTCCACCAGAGGTAACCTTTATTTCCGCTTTCCCTACTCCAAACGAAAAATACAACGATAATCACACATTAGTATGGAATATTGGCAATCTTCCGCCAAACGACCTTCGCACTATCACTGTCACTGTGGCAGTTCATACCCCACTTACCAGTGGATCTAAAATTGTGGATTATGTCAATATCTCCAGTAGTGAAGGACCTGGCAATGACACTGAGGAGACAACTGTTCTCTCTGCTCCGGTGCTAGAAATAGAAAAATTCGATAGTCCAGATCCTGTTCAGGCAGGAGGAACATTAAACTACACCATCCTGGTGAACAATACCGGGAATGCAAATGCTACCAATGTGAATGTTACCGAAACATATGATCCAAATGTTTCATTTGTTTCTTCAACTCCCGCTCCAACATCCGGAAACAACACATGGACCTTCCCAACCCTAAACGCAAGCGAGAGTAAAGCAATCACAATCACCGTGACTGTCAACACCCCGCTTCTAAATGGGACTGTTCTGCATAACTTCGTCAATGTATCCTGTGACGAGGGAATAAAAGATGAGACCTGGCAGAATACCCCCGTGGGGGCTGCACCTTTATTAACCATCACAAAATCAGATTCTCTGGATCCTGTTCAGGCTGGAGAGACTTTAAACTACACTATCCTGGTGAATAATACCGGCAACATGAATGCATCCAATGTTATTGTCACTGATGTATATGATGCGAATGTAACCTTTGTTTCCTCGGTTCCGTCTCCTGATGATGCTAACAATAATACCTGGACTTTCCCAACCATAAATGCAAGCGAGAGTAAAGCAATCACAATAACTGTAAATGTCAAGTCCCCGCTTCCAAATGGAACTATCTTGCATAACTTCGCAAATGTATCTTGTGAAGAAGGAATATCCGATCAAGCATTGCAGAATACAACAGTTCAATCAGAACCTATTCCACAAGTTCCAGTTCCAGCTATGACGCTAATTGGAAAGATAGTGCTTATAGTATCAATAACAATCTTCATGGTAAACAGAATTAAAAGGAGATACAAGTAAAGTAGATATACGAACCGGATTTTATCCAGCACAAAAGTTATTGCAACAGTGGATGAGAGGTAAGCAAAATCTTTTGAGGGTGCCCGAGTTCGATTATCAGTATCAAAGCCTCGCGCCCACACTTTCATCTCAAACCCTATTACGGGATGATCCAACCCGAAATTAGTGATTACTTCTGGATGCAGTTCACCAAAGACGCCTATTTTCCTACCGTCTTTTATTATATCTGCTCTGCGACCGTACTCAAAGAATGCACCGTCATCCGAGTCCACCACTTCGGCATCGTCCATCCCCATCTCCTTGAGCACCGCATCCACCACAGGTAACCTTTATTTCTGCTTCACTTGAGCCCACCAATACGTCTAACGATAACCACACGTTATTCTGGGATATTGGTAATCTTACACCCAATGACCCTCGTACTATCACGATCAACGTGACAGTTAATTGTCCACTCCCCGATGGAACTATCCTTGTAAATAACGTCAGTCTCTCCGCTGATAATGCAGAGACGGTTAATGATACTGAGGAAACAATAGTAGACTCTACTCCAAGACTGGAGATAGTAAAACTTGGTAGTCCCGATCCCGCACAGGTAGGAGGATTGCTAAACTATACGATATATGTCAATAATACGGGCTGTGCAAATGCGACAAATGTGACGGTTATTGATGAAATATCTATGGCTAATGTCACTCGTTTAGCTTCAAATCCCAATCCAAATATTTCGGGGAACAATACATGGACATGGACGAATTCAAGCATTGCACCGGGAGAAAGCTGGCAGATAACACTAACGGTTCAGGTTGATACTCTTCCGCCTTATGGACTTTTATTTGACTTTGTGAATGTAACCTGCGACCAGAATGTAGAAGCTGACAAATGGGTGCTTACAGACGTGATATCCCCCCATATTGGCGATCCGAAAATTGCTGTTGATCAAAACGGTCCGCCATTAGAGCCTGAGACATCATCTGTTATACCGCATGGATTAACAACACGGGAGATGCGGACTCAAACGATAACCCGGGTAAC
>JAYENM010000168.1:0-2606 GCA_034722095.1 Caldifarciminota bacterium
CAAGCAAAAAGCAATTCTTACGTAATTTCCTTATCATATTTACTGGTATTAGGATTACCAGATGGATGATTATGAGCAAATATTAATGCGGTGGCGTTACTTTTGATAGCAAGTTCTATCACTTTTCTGGGATAAATATTGCTTGAAGTCACCGTTCCATAAAAAGCATCAACTATATCTATTATCTCATTCTGACCATTTAACGAGATAACTTTAAAGACTTCATCCTTTCTGTCCCGCATGGTATGATAGAGATAATTAAAGATTTCCTTAGAATTTCTCACCACTTTTCTTGTTTTTGCCTTCTCTTTCAAATACTCCTCAGCCAGACCATGGACTGCCTTAATCTGGGCTACTTTTGCTTCACCAATACCTTCAATCTTAAGGAGTTCTTTTATATCTGCCTCAAATATCCCTTTTACGCCACCAAATTGGGTAAGGAGTTCTGAGGCTATTTTAATGACACTCTTTCCCTTAACACCTGTCCGAAGAAAGATAGCCAAAAGTTCTGATGGAGTAAGTTTTGATGGGCCAAAGGCTAAAAGTTTTTCTCTTGGTCGCTCAGTCTTTCTTAATCTTTTCAACTGATGAGAAGGACGCTGAAACTGAAGCCATTCTCTCCGGTAAGATTCTATGAAAGGAGATGTCCATTGATAGCTATCCTTCAACTTCTTCTTTATTGCCCCCTCCGTAAGAAGAGAATTTATTATCTTTCCAATTAAGTATTTACCTTCACCACATTTACATATCTCCTGTTTGGAAAAGTTTTCGTTTTTAATAAGCCACTGAAATATCCGTTCATATCTCTCGAGCCTTTCAATATCTTTTATCATTGAAGGTAACAGATTAATAGCCATATTCCTCTTCCAATCCTATATTTTGTTGTTCTTGATTTCTTTACCTGTCCCAATCCCTATTAGAATCCTGATTTTTTCTGTGGACTCTAATGATTTGTATAATTCATAAAATCCACTTGTATAAAAGTACCCAACCAGAACATCAAACAGAGATGCGTCCTTGATAAGTACTTTAAACCTTTCAAGAAGGGTTCTCTCTTTTTCATTAGTGATAAATGTTAAATCTGAATTCATCATAACACCTTCCAATACCCGCCTTTATCAGGGCCAATTCTTTCAAGGATAAATGGGGTCAGGTCTTTAATTTTAAATTTCAGCTTCTTACAGCCAACTACCCTCTTTTTATATTATACAATCAATTTCAAAAAATATCAAGGGAAAAGTCAACGGGTGTTACGCAGAACTGACACTATTTCTGTTATTTGGACTAATAAATTTTTCAATCTTTCTACCTCCCAATGCGCCGGAATCTCCCCCAGCCACTCAATGCCCGAATCCTTATAGGTGTTGTATAGTGGATAGTGTCCATATTTTAGGTTCATTTTTTATATCGCTTTCTTATACGCATTCTTATACGTTTTCTTATATGTTCCTCTTTCGTGTTCGATACTTCTGATTTCGATGTTTTGGTTTGTCAGGTATCGTCAGCTCCAATTTGCTGCTTTCTATAAGAGGTTTAATATGGCGTTTGTAGTTGATAAATTGGGGTCAGGTCTTTAATTTTAGACGTTGTCCTGAAGTGTTGTGACGAAAATTGTTAGATTATATGATGAGTGTAAAAGTTCTTAGTTCTAAACTAGTACGGGAGTATATTGTCTTTATTCTTCATTTCTTTTGCTTGCCCCGTGGAATATACCCTATTACACGGAGTTTCCCCAACAGAATAATAGCTATTCCACGGGGCGGGCCCAAAAGAAACGAAGCTTCGAAGAATGCTGTGCAAAAGAAAAGGGCACCCCGTATGTTTTTCTTAACGGCAGATTGACTGCGATTTATGGCTAATTTCTATAAACTCGCTTCGCTCAAACATATAGAAATCTTAACGCCAAAATCTTGCGATCTGCCTAAAAAACATAATGGGGAATCCAATGAACAAAAAGTTGGACTTCGGTGAGCCTTCGGCGAGCTCAGCCGAGCCGCTCAGCCGAACCGAAAGCCTGTATCAATGGATTCATTCTATTTCTATCACAACACTTTGGGACATTCCCTAATTTTAAAAAATTTTAGCTTTTTACTGCCAACTACCCTTTTTTAATTATACAATCAATTTCATAAAAAGCCGAGAAAAGGAATAAAAATGTAATTTTTATTTTAATGACTCCGTAATCCCCTTAGCTAACTTTTATACCAAGATGAACGAGAAGAGCTTCTTCTGTTTCTCGCACTTTATTTAAAGACAATACTCCCAGCGATTTAACCAGCCTCTTTTTATCAATCGTACGAATCTGATTGCACTTTGCCTTAGAATCCCTTGATAATTCTGTCTCTGCTGCAGGGAGAAAGACTTCAAATGGATATATCCTCTCTATTTTTGAAGTAACGGGAATTACAGTTACTGTAGCCGCAAATTGGTTATTTCTATCATTTGAGATCACTACAGCAGGTCTTGCCTTACCTATCTCAGCGCCAATTACAGGTTCCAAAGAGACAAGCCAAATTTCTCCTCTTTTTGGAAAGTTCACTTCCATGATTCAAGTGTAACCTCCTCCCACTCCCTATCAACCTTCCTGTCTTCTTTGCAAGCCTCTT
>JAYENM010000169.1:0-51508 GCA_034722095.1 Caldifarciminota bacterium
TGGGAGACACTTGCATCATATATTCTCTCTGCAAACAATAATATCCCAAATATTAAAAGGATGGTGGAAAATCTCTCACAGAGGCTTGGCGAGAGAAGAGAGATTGAGGGGTATTCAGGATTTACATTTCCATCTCCCTCTGCCATATTAAAGAATAAGGATATTGTGAACAAATGCAGGCTCGGATTCAGATGTGATTATCTCATTAAAGCGGCAGAAATGATAAGAGAAGAAAGGATAGAATTAGTAAAAATTAGCAGGCTTTCCTATGAAGAATGCAGAGAAGAACTTATGAAGATCAAGGGGGTTGGAGGAAAGATTGCAGATTGTGTTGCACTCTTTTCTTTCGGTATGTATGAGGCATTTCCTGTGGATGTATGGATAAGGAGAATAATAAGAAATCTTTACTTTTCTAATAACAAGGTAAGTAATAGGGAAATACGACATTTTGCAATGAGATACTTTGGAAGATACTGCGGGTACGCCCAAGAATATCTTTACTGCCTTTACAGACTAAATCAGCCAAAGGGGATTACCTCACAAACAGCGGAGCAAGCACAAGGGATATAACGGTCATCAGTTTTATAAGGATGTTTATTGAGGGACCTATTGTATCCTTTAAGGGGTCACCAACAGTATCACCGATTACTGCTGCCTTATGCGCCTCTGTTCCTTTTCCTCCGAGCGCACCATTCTCTATATATTTTTTGGCATTATCAAGTGCCGCACCCGTGTTTGCACACTGAATTGCCAGCACAAGCCCCGTGACAAGTGCGCCCATAAGAACCCCTGCAAGCACCACAGGACCAAGAAATACCCCAACAAGCACCGGTATCACAATGACAAGTATCCCCGGCAGCATCATACTCTTGATAGCTCCCTTTGTAGCAATGTCCACACATCTTGATACATCAGGTGTTGCCTTGCCTTCTATGAGTCCTCTTATCTCCTTGAACTGCCTCCTTACCTCATCTATAATTTTCTCCGCAACCCTTCCAACACCCCCTGCCAGAAGAGAGCCAAAAAGATAGGGTATCATTCCGCCAACCAAGAGTCCCACAACAAGCCAGGGGTCTGTCAATGAAAGCCGTACAGGCGCTTGTGCAAATCTATTTATAGTGGCAAGATATGCAACAAATAATCCAACCGCTGCAAACGCAGCACTCCCTATTGCAAATCCTTTACCTATCGCAGCTGTGGTATTACCGACAGCATCGAGCGAGTCTGTAATCTTCCTCACCTCTTCTGGTAACTCTGCCATCTGTGCTATACCTCCTGCATTATCCGCAACAGGTCCATACGAATCAACTGCAAGGGTTATCCCGAGTATTGAGAGCATACCAAAGGATGCAAGTGCAATACCATAAATACCGCCAGATTTGTAGCCCACCAGTATACTTATGCCTATAATCACAACAGGAATAAGGGTGCTTCCCATACCAAGTCCTAATCCGTTTACCACCATTACCGCAGGACCCCTAACAGCCGATTTCGCAAGCTCCTTTGTTGGTTTATACTTGTAGGATGTGTAGAACTCTGACACAAGTCCAATTATAATCCCTGATATCACACCTGCTATTATACACCATAGAAGACCCATTGCAGAGAATCTCTGCGCACTGTCTATATATTCAATGCCGGATGCCCGAAGTATAAAGAAACCACCCAGAATCATAAGCACAGCAGACAAGTATACACCAGAATTTAGCGCGTTCTGTGGGTCCCTTACTCTTCCGCTCTTCACCCATAATGCTCCGATAATACTTGACACAATGCCCCAGGATGCAAGGGAAAGGGGAAGCCTAACGAGACTGCCTCTTACAACCAGGAGGCTTGTTCCTATTGCAATCGCTGCAATTATTGATTCAACGTAGGATTCAAGCAGGTCTGCTCCAAGTCCTGCAGTATCCCCTACATTATCTCCAACATTGTCCGCTATCACGGCAGGATTTCTCGGGTCATCCTCCGGTATATTCTGTTCAACTTTTCCTACCAGATCAGCCCCCATATCTGCACCTTTCGTATATATACCACCACCCGCACGGGCAAATAGTGCAAAGAGAGATGCTCCCATCGCGTAACCATTTATTGCAGTGGGATCGCCACCAAAGAGGACAAACACTCCTGAAAGGCCAAGAAGTCCTATACCAACCACCACAAGACCAGTGGTCGCACCACCTGTAAATGAAACAGATAATGCCTCTTTTAAACCCGTTCGTGCAGCCTCTGCGGTTCTACAGTTCGCCTTTGTGCCGATAGACATAGCAAGATAACCTGATAAAGCAGATGCAATAGTTCCGATTACAAAGCACACAGCAGTCCGCCAGTTTACATCAAGCCCCCTCCTGCCCAGAAGAACAAGAAATAATGCAACTATACCAACCACTATGAATACATACGAATACTCCCTTTTAAGAAATGTTTGCGCACCGTCCTGAATTAAAGAGGAAATCTCTCTCATCTTCTCATTCCCCTGCGGCTTTTTGAGAAGCGATATAGCAAACACAAGAATTACAAAAAGGGCAAGTCCAGATGCAACGAACGGGACCCAAATCATATTTCCCTCCTATACTGGATTACGAATTACGGTGGAAGTATACCATAAACTCCACAAAAAGTCAAGAAAAAAATCTTGACTTTTCTCTGTTTATATGCTATAATATAGATGGTAATTGGGTTATTGAGTAACTAAGTTATTAGGTCATTAGGTAATTAAGTTATTAGGTCACTTGGTTATCAGGTAATTGGGTAATTAAGTTATTGAGTACTTTATCCTTTTACTGTAATCTATAATATGTAATCTAAAATCTGATCTTAGTATTCTTTGTGTCCTTTCTACCTATCGGCAGACAGGTGTGGTAAAAAAAGATTGTAGGCACGCCTGCCTGACGCCTGCCTGCCGGTAGGCAGGGCAGTCAGGGTTTCAAACCGAGGATACAAATTGAATTTCCCGCCCATGACGGGTCGTATGACCTGTGACGGGACAGGTGTGCCTACAACTGTGCAATTTGTGGCTATAATTTTGATATTTGCATTTTAATTTTTGATTTGACTTTTTAGGGGGGTTTTATGCCTGAGGGACTCAAGGTATTTGGCGGTAGGTCAAATCCATCACTTACAAAAAAAATATGTGAATACCTTGGTATAGAGGGAGAAGGCATCACCTGTAAGAGATTCTCTGATGGAGAAATATATGTAAAGATAAATGAGAATGTGAGAGGGGTAGATGTATTTCTTGTCCAGTCAACCCATCCACCAGGAGACAATCTTTTTGAGCTTCTTCTTATGATAGATGCGGCAAAGAGAGCGTCTGCAGAGAGGATTACAGCAGTTATTCCCTACTTCGGTTATGCAAGACAGGATAAGAAGGATGAACCAAGGGTCCCAATATCTGCAAAACTTGTCGCAGATCTCCTTGAAGTAGCAGGAGCAGACAGGATTCTTACCTGCGATCTCCATGCGGAGCAGATTCAAGGGTTCTTCGATGTTCCAGTTGACCACCTCTATGCCCTTCCAGCCTTCTTAGAATATGCGGAAGGTATGGAGTTGTCTAACGTTACTGTAGTGTCGCCTGATGCAGGTAGGGTAAAAAGGGCGTGGGGATTTGCTAAGAGAATGGGTGGATTACCAATAGCTATCGTTGACAAGAGGAGACCAGCGCCAAATCAGTCTTATGTCACTAACATAGTAGGAAATGTAGTGGGTAGAAATGCCCTCATCGTGGACGACATCATTGACACAGGAGGGACCATATTGGGTGCAGTAGAGGCTTTAAAGTCTGCTGGAGTACTTGATGTATATTGCTTCTGTACACATCCAATACTATCGGGAAACGCAAAAAAGAATATAGATTCATCGGAGATTATAAAATTTATAACGACTGATACAATCCCTGTTCAGTGGGATTCTCCCAAACTTATGGTTCTTTCCGTCTCAAAACTCCTTGGAGAGGCTATAAAGAGAATTCATAACCGTGAATCCGTAAGTTCATTGTTTGTTTAGCTGTAGGGACAGGGCTCGTCCCTGTCCGAAACGCGGACAACCTGGACGCAGATACACGCAGATGTTCACAGATACAGATTGGCAGGCGTGCCGTCGGGAGTTACCTCTCATATCCATACGGATCCTGTGGACGAGTCTGTGACCCGATGGCAATTCAAGCTATGTCAGGAGGGATACCAAAGGTCGCCGTAAGGCAACTCCTGACACCACGATTCTAACTACAATCTAAAGTCTGTAATCTGAAATCTCCTGGTGTTCTTTGTGCCTTTCTACCTGTCGGTAGACAGGTGTGGTGAAAAATCTTTAATCTTTCAATCTTGGGGGGTAATAATGAAGACTCTTAAAATTGAAAAAAGAGATAAGACAGGTAAGAGTGAGACAAAACGGCTTAGAAAGGATGGCAAAATCCCTGTAATAATTTATGGTCATGGAGAGAAAACCGATCACGCAATGGTTTCAAAAAAGGACCTGAAATCCTATCTGCATGAGCATAAGGAAGAGATCATAAAACTGGGAGTGGGTAAGGGGAAGAATGTGGTTGTAAAAGAGATACAGTATGACCCCATTACAGGGAAACCTATTCATATAGATTTTATGCACATCCATAAAGGCGAAAAGTTAAAGATATCCATCCCCCTTATACTGGATGGCACTCCCGTTGGTGTAAAGGAAGGCGGTATATTGGAGCAATGGGTCAGAGAGGTTGCGATAGAATCTCTCCCGAAGGACATCCCGGATGAAATAAGGATTGATGTAGGCAGGCTAAAAATTGGCGAGTCACTCCATATAAAAGACCTCTCTGTAGGCGAAGGTGTGAATATCCTTCTCCCTCCTGAAGAGGCATTTGTCAGTGTAATGCCTCCGAGGAGAGAAGAGAAGAGGGTAGTAGTTGAGGAAGAGGAAGTAGAAGAAGAGGAAGTAGAGAGGGCAGCAGAAGAGGCAAAGGAAAAGGTGGAAGAGGAGACTGAGAAATGAATATCCTTCTCGGTATAGGGAATCCCTGCAGAGATCATGAATCTACACGACATAATATTGGATACCTCCTTATAAATGAACTCTCAAATAAATATAATATCCCTCTCAAGCCCGCAAAAGGCGATTATCTTGAGGCAAATATTGAAATAGAAGGAGAAAGAGTAAAGATTGTAAGATCTCTTGTATTTATGAATAATTCGGGCGTGGTGGCAAAACAACTATCTGCTCTGCCCGATTTTTTACTGAAAAAGTTTATTGTGGTTCTGGACGACTTTGCTCTCCCGCTCGGAAGGATAAGAATAAGAAGAGGAGGGAGCTCTGGTGGGCATAGAGGACTTGAATCTATAATATATGCTCTTGGAAGTGCCAGATTCCCGAGACTACGCATCGGTATAGGTCCAGTTGAAGATGATGCGGTAGATTTTGTGCTTTCGGGGTTTACCGCAGAAGAAATAGACACCATCACAGAATCAATCAAAAGGGCAATAGTAGCAGTAGAGATTTTTGTGAAAGAGGGTATAGAGAAAGCAATGAACTACGCAAATTAGAGTAAGAGTTACAATAGGGCTTTATAAAACTAAGGAGTTCGAAACGGGGTTGACCCCGTTAAATAGAAGCATTTACCGTAGCGCTCTGGCATTTATTGTTAAGTTATTTAACGGGGTAAACGGTGAGGAAACTCGCCTGCCTGACGCCTGCCTGCCGGTAGGCAGGTAACGATACTCGAAACTGGAGGCTTGAGACTTGAAAAATACAGTTCATAGGTCACAGACTCGTATGAGATCCCTATGGAGGCGAGCATCGAGCATCAAAAAATCGAGCCTCGTTATGAGCATCTATACCGATAAACAAGGAATTTAAGGGATTACGAATTTTGTGAAAGGCACCGAGTTATAATTTAAGGAGGTGAACTAATGGGTAGAAAAAAAGTATATATCATCGTAGGTGCTATCCTATTTCTTTTTCTTCTAACCATTGTCTCCATATCAATTGCATCAAGGCTTACTGCACGCCGGAGCATTGCACTGGTTGAGGTGAAGGGAGAGATTAGTGAATCAAAGGATGTGATCAAAAACCTTGAAAAGGTAAGGAAAAATCGTCTGATAAAAGGGGTTGTCATCTATCTTAACACACCAGGTGGGGCGGTTGTTCCCTGTCAGGAGATAGTGGACGAGATAGATAGGCTGCAGGATGAAGAGAAGATTGTTGTGGCATCACTTGGAACTGTTGCAGCATCTGGAGGATACTATATAGCATCTACAGCAGACAGGATAGTGGCAAATCCTGGAACCATCACGGGTTCAATAGGTGTGATAATGCAATTGCCTTCTGTGGAAGAGCTCACAAAGAAGATCGGCATTGAGATGAGGGTGATAAAGTCAAGAAAATATAAGGACATAGCTTCCCCATTCAGGAAGATGGAAAAAGACGAGAGGGAACTATTACAGGATGTTGTGAATGATGTATATGACCAGTTTGTGGATGAGGTTGTAAAGAGTAGGGGGATTGAGAGAGATAGTGTGATGAAGATTGCGGATGGGAGAATCTTCTCTGGGAAAAAGGCAAAAGAACTGGGGCTTGTTGATACACTCGGTAGCCTGGAAGATGCAATCATGATTGCAGGGGAACTTGCCGGGATAAAAGGCAAACCCACGGTAATCGAATTAAAGGAGCGAAAGATACCACGGATATTCAGGCTGTTCTCGTCTATTGAGAAGAGGAAAACTGTAAAACTCGAATATATCTTTAAACCGTAACTGTTCCCATTGAAGTTTAGTACTACTATCCGTTATAGACAGTGCAAAAAATACGATTTGAGCTGGTAGCCGCAGACTTCAGTCTGCGAATAGAAGATGCTATTCTGGATCGAATTTGCGCAACTTATCCTCAGGATCCGCACGGATCCCCAGGATCCGCACGGAAAAGTTGCGACTACCATGTTAAAATTTGACTTTTTGCACAGCCTGTGAATCTTGCGACTACCATTTTTTGACTTTCTGTGTAACCTGATTGGTCTTGCTCCTCCCGTGAATCTTCGGTAAGTAACTGTTATCCCAAAATATGCATTAGACGCAGATAAGAATATAGTAATTAAGTTATTAGGTAATTAGGTTATTGACTATCTATCCATCACTGGGCAACCAATCCTTTAATAACTTAACGACTTAATAACTCAATGGTTTGTATCTTGTGGTTTATTAAAGCATAATCTGAGATTATGAAACCTATCACCTGCATAGATGTCGGAGGGACATTCATAAAGGCGGGGAATGTTGTGAATGGTAAGGTAAGGCACGAGATAAAGATAGAGACGGGCGAGACAGGCATGCTTACAAGAACCCTCTTACAGATTATCGTTGAACTGGGTGGCGAGGCAGTTGGTATCGGCATGGCAGGGCTGGTGGATGCAGACGGTACAATCTCATCCCCACCCAATTTCCCCGGGATAGAATCGCTTCCTTTAAAAGAAATCCTTCAAGAGGAACTCAATATTCCTGTGTTTGTTGATAATGATGCAAACATGGCAGCCCTCGGCGAGCATAGATATGGAGCAGGAAGAGGGGTAAAGAATCTTATTATGCTTACACTTGGCACAGGTGTTGGCGGCGGAATCATCATAAATGACAAGGTCTATCATGGCAGGGGATATGCAGGGGAGGTTGGGCACATCACGATAGACCCCAACGGTCCCCTCTGTCTATGTGGGAATTATGGCTGCCTTGAGAGTTACATAGGTGCTGACAGAATAACAGAGAGGGCGAGGGAATATGTGAGAATGGGGGTGGAAACCAGGCTAAGGAGTTATGCGGGTAACATCACACCAGAGATTATAGAGGATGAAGCCTACAAGGGTGACCATGTTGCAATGGATATTGTGGCGGAGATGGCAAAATTTCTTGGAATCGCTATTTCAAATTACTGTGCTATTCTTGATCCTGATAGGGTGATAATAGGTGGCGGATTGTCAAAAATGGGGGATATTTTGCTCTCAGGTGTCAAGCGAGAAGTTGGAAGGAGACTGTATTCAAGGAAAGATATAGATATCGTGTTTAGTGAACTTGGCGACAGGGCGGGTATACTCGGATGCTACGAAATGGTAATCCACTCGATATAGTCCAATTGGCACAAATTGAATTTGTGCCTACATTCTCCCTTTCTCCTTATGAATTTTTCACATGGACCTAATCAGAAAGATGAAAAGGTTATTACTTGTATTTGTCGTGACACTTGCCGCACGGGCATCTCCTCAGATGATTGCAGATATCACTGAAGATGTGGAAACCGAGTTCGGCACATACCATCCATATACAGTGAATGTCCAGCCGAGTATCCCCCCGTATTCGATAGAACCGGATTTCTCCAATGTTGTGAACTACAGTGACTTTGAGTTTACAGAAGATGACGAGTTGTATCTTCTCCAGAACGCATTCTGCGTAGCCCCTTCAATCTATATGGAGATGTACGACATATACAACGAGGCAAGAGAGAATAATATACCAATATTCATAACTACTGACTGCGTGCTGCATACATACCATCTTCTCTATGACAAGATACTGAAGACTGCTGAAGAAGAGAGATTTACACAAGATTTGATCAATCTCACCGACGCCGTGCTCAATCAACTTGAAACTGCCTACGATGGGGCTTTTGATACACTGGTAAGGGAGGCACTACTTCTCGATATCGCCTATGTGAGTGTGGGTTACTCCCTAATCGATACTACTTTTATTCCGTGTCCCCTCGTTGACTCGCTCGTGGAGGCAGAACTATCTCTCATCTATGCCCACGAGGGATACACCCTCTCTCCAATCTTTGGATATAGTGAGGACTACTCACAGTATGTCCCGAGAGGTCACTATACGGATTCAGAGGCACTTGAGAGGTTCTTCAGGGCGATGATGTGGTATGGAAGGATGACATTTATGGTAGAACCTCCTTATTCGATGCCAGAATACGATGTCAGAAAATCCACCCGTATGGCAATAGTCTTTGTGTATGCTGTGGCAAATACAACGGTTGGAGATGAGTCCTGCATCTCTGTATGGGAGAGGATATATGTCCCCACCGTCTTCTTCGTTGGGAGAACGGACGATATTAATATCTACCAGTATATTGACATTATGGAAGATGTCTATGGAGAGGACTTCGCATCGCAAACCCCAGACTACTTCGCAGACGAGTATCTACTGGATGAATTCGTAACAGAAGCCAGTTCGCTTCCGGGTCCCGAGATAACTACCTGGACGGTTGGGAAGGGATTCAGATTTATGGGGCAGAGGTTCATACCCGATTCGTACGTGTTGGATCAACTTGTATTCGACAATATTCCTGATTTAAGAAGGAATTTTCCCAAAGGGCTGGATGTGATGTCTGTATTAGGCTCTAATAGAGCTTTCTGGATTCTCGATGAGATATACAACGAGACTCAATACTATGGGTATGAGGACAAGATAGACTCTCTTAAGGTTATGTTTGCCGCACTTCCCGATGCCACCTGGGCTCAAAATCTTTACTGGAACTGGTTATATTGTCTTATGCCCCTTCTTTTCCCAAAGGGAGAGGATACCCGCTGTTCATGCAGAATGAAGGGTGACGGGACAGGGAAATCTTTGCATCACTCGGCTCCTGGGCAGAACTTCGGCACGACACCGTACTGTATGCAAAACAGAGTACTACAGAAGTGGGCTCTCCACCCCCACCACCGCAGACACCGGGCTATGTCGAACCCAATCCGTATCTGTATGCACGCCTTGCGTCTCTTGCAGAATATATGAAAGAAGGACTCGCTAGCCTTGACCTCCTCTTTTACGACCACGGGGAAAGACTAACAGCACTGAGGAATCTTCTTCTGTGTCTCAAGGTTTTGAGTGAGATGGAACTTCAAAACATACCACTCTCAGATGAGGACTACGAGTTAATAAACTCCATCGGTGGCATTCTCCAGAATCTTGTGTACTTTGAGGATGAATACTCCGACGACCAATCAGAGGCTCCCTCTTTCGATTCTGACGACCAGATGCCGGTTGTGGCAGATGTGCATACCGATATGAATACACTGTGCTGTCTTGAGGAGGGTGTCGGTTATCCATTTTATATCTATACGATAGCCCCCATAGAGGGAGAATTACATATCACGAGGGGCGCCTGTTTTTCATACTTCGAGTTCATACAACCCATCTGTGACAGGCTGACGGACGAGGCGTGGCAGGAGATAATCCAGACAGATGCACCATCACTTCCCGTATGGGTCCAGAGTTTTATGGACTCATCGCAGGATTGTACCGTCCCTTATTCTGACCACTACTGGGGATCTGGGGGTCTCCTTACCGAAGTTCAGGAATCCGTTATTCAATTGCGACCCGAAATCGTTGTCCCGAACCCGACGAAACTACCCTTGGAGATCTCATATTTTCTTCCAAAAGGCTGTTTTGTGACTCTTGAGCTTTACGATGTAATGGGAAGGAGGATAAAAACGCTCTTCCGGGGATGGCAGGATGAGGGTTCACATCCAGCCACATTTAACGGAGACTGCCCTGAGGGTGTCTATTTCCTGAGACTTACAGCAGGCAGGAGACAGACTACAAAGAAGATAATTATCCTGAAATAGGATGAGGCTAAAGGTATCAACCTTTGGAATTAAGGCGTAAGCCTTTTATTTATATAAAATCCTTACGGATGAATTCCTTACGAACTGGTCAAAAGAACTCCTCCACAGAGATGAGTTCTTCTATACCTTTGCCTATCGGGTCCTGATGGAATCTCTCCCTTATTATTCCATTGTTCAGATAATTGTTCAATGATATGAGTATCAGCGCCTGATCAAGGCAGAGATATATCTTTGCTACATTACCAGTTTTGGGGTCAACGGAATCATAGAAGCCATATTCACCATAGATGTCGTAACATAGCAGTCTTTTTATGTTCTGTATCACCTCCTCTGGTAGAAACTCAATCGCAAGAAATGTAGCATATGGTGTAACTATTTCATCTGGGTAGCCATCCTTCTTCTCTCCAATCAAAGGGACTCCATACTCCCTATAATTGTAGTCGGGAGCACAACAGGGTGACATACCCCATACTGAATAGCCCTTCTCATTCAGACAGTAATCAATGTGAACTACCACAGCAAAGGAGTCATTTGCGCCGAGACTTTTTTGAGCAAGTTCCTTCTCATTTACAAACAGTGCGGGCATCAGGAATTCAAACAGACTACCTCCCCAACTCGGCACAATTTTTATATCCTTATATAAGTAATACCCTTCAAATACATCAACACCGACATACCTTTTCATCTTTCCTTGTACATCCTTATCCGGTAGAACCCGGTATATCTTGAAGTAGTGCTCCTTTGGAACATCTCCCTTTCCTATAGCAAGTAGACTCACAGCTCTTGATTCTGTGCACAGTAACCCATAGTGATAGGGAGAGTACTCTCTACTCTTTGCATCATATCCATGCCACATCTGTCCTGTACTATCATCGTAGAAGAAAGACAAATTCTGGCTTTCTATTATACCGCTGCATAATTCGGAGATTTCAGGAAATGTCTGGCGGGCAATTATAAGCCCCATACTGAACCAACCACTGTCTACTGAAGATATGAAATCGGTTGTACGTTTAAGTGGACACAAGTCATACCAGTTGAATAGCCATCCTTCAAATTTCTCCATCCCTTCAATTGTAAAAAGCACCTGCCTTATCCTTGAGATTGCCTCCTCTCTTTCTATAAATCCAAGGTCGTATGCAGATATCACAGATACCATATAAAGTCCTATGTTTGTTGGGGATGTGTAACCTCCAATCTCAACTTGAGGTGAAAGTCTTATGTGGTCAACCGGTAGGCCCATCTTCTTGTCCACCATATCCCTGAAATATCCCCAGGTATCTCTTGCTATCCTTCTCAGGAGTTGAATAGAATCGCAAGGTATGTCTACCCGAATTACGGTATCCCTTGGGTATCCAAGGAGGTCATCTGGAGCAAGAGCGCTTATAGTCAAAAATAGCAATATCCCATACATAAGTTTCATCTTATCAACACGAGCTTGACAGTCTCATCTTCCTCCCCACTCTCCACCCGGCAGAAGTAAATACCCTTTCCTACCTTTCTACCGTTTCTGTCTTTTCCATCCCATTCTGCTGTCTGAACGCCCCTCTCCATCATCCCATTCGTAAGGGTTTTTACCAGCCTACCACAAACATCGTATACAGAAACTGTAATATGACCGTCCTTCGGTAGACCGAAACTTACGGTTGTCTTATTCTGGAAAGGATTCGGATAGCATTTAAGTGATGTAACAATCGTAGTAGGAGATTCTTCTACCCCCGTAAATCCCGCCATATCCATAGCCTTTGTAATCTCATTGTTCTGCATAAACCTATCCCATACAAGTCCGCTTAAATAGTTTTCTATCATAATAACAATAGGTCCCTGATCTATCCCTATATAATCATTGTCAAACCAGTCGGGTTCTATACTGATATTGAAAGCATCCTTGAACCCATAAGTTCCAAAAAAATCACTTCTGTAGTTGTCATACATATACCTGAGTGTCTGATATGAGTAATCCGGAGTGAATGGTGTCGAACCCGCAGCAGCAGTAGGTGCAATTGTACCATCGTCAAACTGGAAAGGTCCCCTCGCCTGATAGAAATAAGGAGGAGGTCCATCACAGGCAGTGAGCCCCCAGAGATTCTCGCCGTAACCATCAAAACTGTTGGGATTGTCAATACAGTATTCCCTGTTTATAAGTGTTGCATTTACAGAGTTATTAAAGTAGTCGGTGTGTAAATCCACCCGATCTCTGAAATCGACCCAGCAATGGGTGTATTGATAAGTGAAGAGCGAGGCAGATGCACTCACCACATCCAGAGTAATACCGTAATAGGTAGCGGGTCCCTGATATGTGCTTGCCCATCCAAGTTCATAACACTCAGGGGGTATAGGATGTGTGGGAGATCCAATAGCCAGAATGTATGCTATCATTGCCTCATTATAACCAGTCAGTCTCATCCCTATACCACTGAAACCATAGTTTGGGGACCAGTGCCAGCTCATTGTACGGAGTGTATCACCTGTTTCATTTTGCAGCATCCAATCCCACTCAGCATTCTCATATAACTGAGTTGCAAGCTCCCTTATCGCTGTCTCAATGGAATCTCCACCGTCGAAGTACTGTCTGCAGGTGAGTGCACCAGCAATAAGATAAGAAGTTTCCACGACATCTGCCCCATCATCCCGCGGGCTAAATGGGCTTACCTCCCCAGTTTCCATGTTGATCCAGTGACTGTACAAACCATGAAAATTTGGAACGACATCATTATAAAACCTAAGTATTTTCAATACCCTCTGCGCACCCTCCTCTCTCTCTATCCATCCTCTCTCACAGGCAACGCATATCGAGGTTAACCCAAATCCTGTTGCCCCTGTAGCGCCTGTTACTGTACCAGTCATCCTCTCCTGAACGACCCCAGTATTTGGGTCTGCACAATTCCAGAAGTAGAGGAACGCCTTCCGTGCTACCATCTCCAAAAATTCATCCTGATTTAAGGCGATGGGAATTGCCTTCAGCGTATCTGAACTCTCGCTCTCATGTTCAGATTCGTCAATGGCTGTAGCAAAATACCAGTAGGTGTTACCGTTGGAAACGCTATCGTCAACATAGTAAGGTGTTGATAAAAGAGAGGTGTTAATTATTGAATACCCTCCTCCTGGAGTTTCCTCCCTATAGAGATTATAACCAAGAATATCCCATTCCTGATTATCATCCCAACCAATGATTAATCTACTATCCAACTCTTCCACCCACATCCCCGTTGGGGGCGATGGCGCGGTTGTATCTACCTCAGGTATTGTCCATACTTCATTCGAGTTTTCGCTTTCGTTGCCTCTCGTATCTATTGCTCTAACTACATAATAGTATGTATTTCCATTTACGAGACCCCTGTCTATGTATCTCGATTCCATTGCAATACTGGCATTTACTCTATGGTAAGTTCCTCCTTGGAGGGAAGAACGGTAGACTATATATCCCATAAGGTCTTCCTCCGTATTGTCATCCCAGTCAAGATAAACACACTCGTTACCATGGTCTGCAACCAGACCAGCAGGGGCATCAGGTGGAATTGTGTCCACCTCACCCCACACCACCCTTATTTCATCTACCCAGATAGTATGCAGGCTATCGTCATCCATCCCCTGGTTGAATCTAATGGTCTTCAGCTTATTCAGGTCGAAATCACCGTAGGGCTTAAAAGCAGTAAGTGGAATAATCACCCTCTGCCAGGTAAGTGTATCCCCATCTATACCATTAAGGTAGTCGGACATATTCGCAAGAGGCGAGCTCTGGTTATCAAGGTCCTCCAATCCTATCTTTGGAAGCAATGCACCATTTAGTTCCAAGGGGCCATTGATGAAGAGGAGTAAGTTACTATACCCATCAGCATTGTGGGGTGTCCACCCAGGAGAAGCGATAAAAATCCTCCAGTGACCTCCTGGTGCAGATAGCCACTCAATTATACCAGAATGTCTACCAACATAACTGTGTATACTATCTATTGGAAGTTTGTCATTACCGGGTCCTGCAAGCAGCAGATAACTACCATCCTGGCAGATCCCCCAGGATGCATCATAATATCCCCAATCTGCATAGTCATCCTCAGTGAATATCACAATGTCTGGTTGAGTTCCTGCAAGAACTATTGGGTATATCAATATCGAAAAGATAAAAACTCGCCTTAACATAATACCTCCCTATTATCCCATCAATACATAAACCTTATGCTCTTTCCCATCACCGAAGGCTGAAATTATATTCGTCGCTACCTTTTTGCCATCCACAGAAATCTCTTTTATTCCCCTGTTTAAATGAGCTGGATTTCTGACCTCTATATCATACATATCTCCTCTGAATCGTCTCCTTATTCTGAATCTACGCCATTTTCTTGGTATGCAGGGGTCGATAGTAAGGCCTTCGTAAGTCGGACGAATTCCAAGTATCCATTCAGTTATAACCCTAAAGAGCCAGGCTGCTGAACCTGTATACCAAGCCCAACTTCCTCTTCCAAAGTGAGGGGAGTCTGGTCCATAAACATCCCCTGCGATAACATAAGGTTCACATAGGTAGAGGTCAGGATTACTTGCACAGTTTATAGGAGAGATTTTTCTATACATCTCAAAGGCTTTGTCTCCTCTGTCAAGTATACATTCTGCCATTATCGCCCAGGTTGCAGCATGTGTATACCTTCCACCATTCTCTCTGACACCTGGCGGATACCTTGTAAGATACCCTATATGCTTATCTGGGGTCGAATAAGCCGGGTAGAAGAGAAGAGGCCCATATTCCCTATCAAGTATCTCCTCCACCGAACGCATCGCCTCCTCAGCCCTATCCTCTTCGGCAACTTCATTTATCACCGCCCATGTCTGGGCATTCAGGAATATCTTTCCCTCATTGCAGGCCCTGCTTCCCACAGGTGTTCCGTCGTCTTTTGTACCCCTTATATACCATTTGCCATCCCACGCATATTTGTTTACGGCCTCTTTTAACTCCTCCGCCTTTTTCCTGTAATGTTCGGCGAGGGCTCTATCACCTCTCTCCACCATTCTTGCAAATCCTTTCAAGATACCATACAGAAAATGTGCCAACCATACAGACTCACCCTTCACAGCCTTTCCCATAGCATTCAAACCATCGTTCCAGTCTCCATCCCCAATAAGAGGTAGACCCCTGGGACTCATTCTCTTAAGCGCTCTATCTATTGCCCTGCAGCAATGGTTATAGAGTGATTCTTTTATCTCATTATCCACATACCTTTCTCTCTCTTCTAGTATACTGAAGTCAGACGTCTCCTTTAGATAGTTGATAACAACATACGGAAGCCACAAGAGGTCATCTGTCATATTTGTTCTCATACCAAATTCTGATATATCATGCCACCAGTGATATACAGTTCCATCAAAAAATTGACGGCGTGAGTGGAGAAGTATCTGTCTTTTTATCAGGTCTGGTTTAATTGGGAGAAATACTTGACCATCCTGAAGTTGGTCCCTGAATCCAAATCCACCTGCCTGCTGATAGTAACCTGCCCTTGCCCAAAGCCTCCCCGAGATTGCCTGATATTTAAGCCAGATATTCGCCAGCATGTTCATTGAATCATCGGGCGTCTCTATCCATACCGTATCAAGATATGACCTCCAGAACTTATCTAAATCATAAAATGCGCCCTGGACACTTTTCTCGTCTTTATATTTATTTATCAAAAGGGCTGCCTCTTCTCTTTTCTTTGCTACTCCCAATGTGAATATGATTGTCTTCTCCTCACCAGGTGAAAGTTCAATATCAATTTTTAAACTTGCAATTGGGTCAATCTCTTTGCCTTCTCTATTCCCTATTTTATTTTTCTCAACGGCTATGGGATTTTTTTCCGAACGGTGGAGACCAAGGAATGACTCCCTGTCACAGTCAAAACTGCTCACCCGCCTGCTTGCAGAGTGAAACGCAATGTAATCCAAAGAAGCATTTCTATCTCTACCAGGGACATCCCATAGCCTTGAGGTGGCAAATATGCCATTAAGGGTTGGGTCAAACGATGTCTCAATAAAAAGTTTGTGAAACTCTTTATGGGTATCCTGCGGAACTCCCAATCTCCATTCCATATAGGTAAATATAGAAAGTGACCGTGCCCTTGTTGAAATATTTTTTATTTTTAGTCTCCATAACTCTAAGGTCTCATCAGGTGGGATAAAGAGAAGAAGTTCGGTATCTATCCCGTAGTTTCTGGAATTTATAATCGTGTACCCTATACCATGTTTACATTCGTATTTTTGCGGTTTCATGCAAATTGGCTTATAGGTTACAGACCAGTACTTGCCAGATTCATTGTCCATTATATATACAAACTTTCCAAATTCGTCTTTTAATAGATCCTCTTGCCAAGCTGTAAGCGCGCTCAAGTTCGAGTCCTTATACCAGCTGTAACCCCCCCCTGCCTGTGATATCATAAGCGAGTATTCTCCGTTGGATATCACATTTATCCATGGTTTTGGGGTATCGGGTCTTGTTATTATATATTCTCTCCCGTCGTCTGAGAAATATCCGTATTTGTTCTTGAATCTTGCCATATTAACTCCTCATTCCAGTCAAGGCAACCCCCTGTATGAAATATCTCTGCATAAATACAAAAAGAAGGATAATCGGTGAGGTCACAACAACCGAACCTGCCATCAGTAGATTGTATTTAGTGGCATACGGTCCTGCATTAAGATTTGCAAGCGCAACAGGAAGTGTATACATAGATTCTTGTGTCATAATGATAAGCGGCCAGAAGAAGTCATTCCATGTTCCCATAAAGGTAAAAATTGCCAGCGTAGCAATTGCAGGTTTACATAGTGGTAGGATTATACTTCTGTATATCCTGAACTCTGAACACCCATCCATCCTTGCGGCGTCAAGGAGTGAATTCGGTATGGTTTGCATGTACTGACGCAAAAGAAATATTCCAAAGGCGCTTGCCCCTGCAGGCAGAATCAATCCAAGATAGTTATTCAAAAGCCCAAGTCTCTTTAACAATAAGAAAACTGGTATAGTCGTCACCTGAGCAGGAACCATCATAGTCACCAAGAGTAGCACAAATATCTTATCTCTACCCCTGAAACGAAGTTTGACAAAGGCATAAGCTGAGAGAGAAGATAGGAGTAGCACGAGTGTTGTGACGGATATAGTAACTATAATACTGTTCCTGAGATGTACCGGGAATGCCATTCTCCTGAATAATTGTATATAAGCCTCAAAAGTTGGATTTTCTGGAATCCATTTGGGCGGAAAGGTGAATATGCCCTCCTGCGTCTTAAGAGATGAGACCACCATCCATGCAAATGGAGTAATCGTTGCGATGAAGACGACTATCAAAATGGCATAAATAATAACCCTCATGAAATTTCTCATACTAATACTCCACCCCGTGTCTTATAAACCTCAACTGAAGAAGACTGAATATGAAGATTATAAAAAATAAAATGTAGGCTATGGCAGATGCATAGCCAAATCGGAAGAACTTGAATCCATTCTTATACAAATATAAAACAACAGAAAGGGTGCTGTTTACAGGACCTCCCTGGTTTGTCATAATATATGGTTCAGCAAATAGTTGAAAATAACCAATAGTAGTAATTATACACACAAAAACTGTAGTGGGTTTTAACAGTGGCAATGTTATATGGAGAAAACTTTTGAATGAATTTGCACCATCTATAACAGCAGCCTCATAGAAGCGTTTTGGTATCGCTTGTAACCCAGCGAGAAATATTACCATACTGTATCCAAAGTTCCTCCATATTGCCATTAGTATTATTGCAGGCATCGCCCACTTAGGGTCACCAAGCCAGTTTGGAGAAGTTATGTGAAAAATTTCAAGAAACCACTTTATTATCCCATATTGTGGATTGTAAAGCCACCGCCATACTACTCCACAAGCAACGAGATTCGTTACCACGGGCAAGAAGAAACCCGTTCTGAATAAGGTTTTAACCCTCACGAGGCTGCTATTTAAGAGAATTGCCGTCGCAAGGCCGGAAAGAACAGAAAGCGGCACACCAACAAAAGTAAAATAAAAGGTGTTCTTCAGAGAACGCAAGAAGAGGGGGTCTCTTGCAAGTTCCACATAATTTCTGAATCCCACAAAGGATGCGCCCCTAAGTCCCCAATCAGTAAGGCTGACAAAAAAAGCCGCAATTATGGGTATAAAGCAGAATACGAAGAAGAGCACCAGACTGGGTGCTATAAAAAGGAAAGGAATGCTATATCTCTTTATACTCATCTCCTTGAGAGGATCTCCTCTACCTCTCTCTGTAATAACTCTAATGCCTCATCCATACTCCTCTTTTTGTATACAACCTCTTCAAGATAGACCTCTATCTTATCTCTGATCTCTTCCCATTTAGGGATTGGAGGAGATGGCCTTGCATCCTCAAGTTGCTTTCCAAAGGTGGCGATTATGGGCACATTCAAGACACCTTGATCCCATGCCGTCTTCACAGCAGGGAGGTCGCCTGTAAGTTCAAACCATCTTATCTGGTTCTCTACCTCTGACATATACTCAATAAATCTCCATGCTGCATCTTTATTCTTAGAGTTTTTAAATATTGAGAGGTTGCACCCACCTATAAAGGATATGCCGGTCTCTTTCTTTGGCAGAGTCGCAACTGCCCATCTTCCATCAATTTCTGGGACCTGCTCATGTAATAATTCAATCATCCAGGGGCCACTTATAAACATTGGCAGGAAACCAGTCTTGAAGGCATGAAAAAGATCTATGTCAGCAGTCCCTCCAATAGGAGCAAGTCCCTCGTCAAAAAAACTGCAGTAAAACTCAAATGCTTCTCTTGCCTTCGGATTGTTAAAGGTAGCGGCATTAAAGTCGGAGGAAAATATATCTCCACCTGCCTGCCAGACGAACATAAGGATAATGAATGCATCACTTGTAGGTAGATTTATAGCATATCTTTCAGGAATTCCATCCTGATCAACATCCTTTACAAGAGCACGGCATACAGACTTGAGCTCCTCCCAAGAAGTTGGTGGATGATCATACCCTACTTCATTTAGTATATCCCTTCTGTAGAAGAGAACCCTTGTATCTACATACCAAGGTATACCGTAGACCCTGTTACCTATCGCGTTTGCTTTCCAAGAGCCTTCAAAGAAGTTCTCTTCCTTTACTACATCTGATCTCTTTAAATATCCGTCGAGGCAGGCGAGTGCGTCCATAGAAGCAAATTCGGGAACCCAGGTTGTGCCTAGTTGGCAGATATCCGGCGTTGTGCCCCCTATAACAGAGGTCAAAAGTTTCATGTGGGCATCAGACCATGGTATAGACTGGACTTTAATGGATATATCAGAATTTTCTTTTTCAAACGATATAATCATATCTTTTATCTTCTCTCCCTCTGCACCCATCACCCACACCGTTAATTCCATCTCATCTTTCCCTTTGCCCTTGCAACCAAACAGGACAGCAAGTAGTATTACAAACCACACCATATACCTCATATTCTGCTCTTAAAATACAAATGGCAAGGATAATCTCTTTGCATTCTGTAACCTGCCGAAATCTGCATAAGCACAATCAAGCTTGGCCATAGAACTTCCAAAATGATGTCTTACACCGCATCCAAGAGTGAGTCCCTCTTCGCTATCCTTCAGAAAAAGAGACGAGTAGCCTGCCCGAAGCGAGAGCCATTTGAATACATACTCAATCCCAATGTCTACGCTCTCTGTATTATCATTTGGGTGTTTTGCATCAATCGCCACCGTGAGATTATTGTTTCCATATTTTATCACATCCATAGACACTCCCACCTTGAATAAAAGAGGGAGGGGCCATCTGTCGGTATGGAGCATAGCGATTATTCTATCATTATCACCCCATAAGTCAGGATTAAAATCGTAGTATACCAGAATATCCCTTCCATTATACCCTATCTTACCACCGAAATTTGATATACTCATACCAATCTTCATACCGTTGAATTCAGTCCTGAAGAGTGTTCCCACATCTACAGCAAAAGTTGATGCGCTCATATGCCATATCCTTTGATTTATATACTTCAGGTTAAATCCTACAGAGAACCTATCGGTCAGACCCCTTGCATAGGACAACCCAAGAGCAAGGTCTCCTGCACCAAACATCTCTCCTGTTCCCTCTGGTTCCTCTACTGTTCTTACCTTCATCTCTGGCATTGAAAGGGAGGTGAGACTCACACCAAAATTGCCCCAGTGTGGGTTATAGATGACTACCCCTGCAAAGTCAAAATTCATTCCTCCCAGCCAACCTGTATGAATGGCAACTGCCTCATTTTTATACAGCCTTGATATACCCGCTGGATTCCAGTATATGGCAGTTGCATCGTCTGCTACAGCCACAAATGCACCACCCATACCAATTGCTCTGGCACCCACACCTATCTTCAAGAATTGTGCAGCAGTTGTACCAACCTTTGAAACACCAAACTGTGAGTATAGAAGGCTTGGCACAAGAAAGAGCATGAAATATAGAAAACGCTTCTTCATTTTATGATTGCAAACCTACCCAGCTTTTCACCTATTCCCGGGGCATCGACATGATATATGTATATACCTGGTGCTATCCCTATACCATCCTTTGAGATAAGGTCCCATGGCTCCTCTCCATCATCTACAGTAGATATATGTTCTATTACCCTGATAAGTTCACCGGATGTTGTATAGATTCTTATGGTCGCCTTTTGAGGCAGGTGAATGAAATATATTCTTCGCTCACCCCTTCCGGAGGCAAGTAACCTTCGTGGTTCCCATTCTGCGGCAGCACAGTAGGGATTTGGCACTACGGCAATTCTATCCATCTCATTCTTCGCAAGCACCTCATCAATATGCGCCGTCCTTGTCTCGATATCAAATACATCACCACTCCGAAATGGTGTATTGACTGCTATATATGCCCTATCACCCTGGATCGGGTTTATAGTCGTATCTATCCCCGGTTCGTAGAATTTTATCCTCCATACCCTCTGCCAGTAGTCATCAACCCAAAGCCATGTATCTATATAATCCCCAGCATTGAGCATACTATCTGCCTCGCCCTGTGGCTCCCAGAGATAGTATCTCACCTTTTGACTATCTACCACATCCCATATCTCAAAGTTCGTTGCATGACGCGGATTAGAGTAGAGGTAGGATGTATCAACCCCGAAGGTATCAATCCTTATCTCGTAACTGGCAGGATAACCGGAACGTCTTCTTGGAAAACTTGATAACTGCTCAACTATTATTATTAAGTTACATTCTCCTTCAATCCAACCGGTGAGGGAGTCGTTCCAGGATACTGTATCATCTCTTACATATAATCTTATACCATCAAATACAGGGTTGAAGTCCTCTCCATTTACACAGGTAGAGGTGAAAAGCATCGAATCAGATGCCAGGTCATAGAGTGAATATCTTGTCATGTCATCCGTCGTGTCATCAAAAACAATCCTGTATCCATTATCTCTCACCTTGAGGGGATCAAGTATATCTATCCATATATTTCCTGTCCCGGGTCCCCCTGTATGCACTATATCTACATTGGCAGCCTTATATCCTGCTGCAGAGGACCGGGGAGTTACAACAACTGTATTCTTATCAAGGGCGACATTCCCTGCTACATCCATCTTTATAACCTTTGTGCACTCCGAAGGAAGTATACCAGCCTCTGCCCACCCCCTATCATAGGATACAACTGCATAATAGTAGGTTTGACCATTTTTCACATCATAGTCGGTATACGAGTGTCGGATTCCTGTATTATCTCCCATATAGTAGTGAACCCCGTTTACTGCTATAGGGAAATACCCCGACACATTGTTCTTAATGTCAAACTGGGCGAGCGGCTGATAGAGGATGGGGTTCCCCTGCCCGTCTGTGATGGTATAGCAGTCATTAAAGGCAGGGTCTGTGCTTCTGTAGATTCTATAACCCTCAAAGTCCTTCCATCCATATATACCCTGTTCGCAGTTTATAGAATCGGCAAACGGGTCCTCTGATTGCTCCGCTAAATCGTCCCAATAAAGGGTAACCTTTCCGTCCCCTGCAACTGCCCAAACCTTTGGCTTGTCTGGCGGTCTTGCAAAATTATAATTTGCGTTGTATATCTTCTGGACTACCTCCACATTTCTCCTCAAGTCCTCAAGGTCGTTCCCGAATACAAGTGCGAGTGAGAATCTCTCTGTCTTACCAGGAGGCAGCGGGAATGGCCCAGAACCGTAAAGGAATGCAATATTGCCATTCTGGGCTCCCGTGTCAAAGTGATAGTTTGCAATCCTCTCCCATATAACCTCGTCATACTGATACTCAACACCCTGTCCAATATAGAAACAGTCAAAGGCTGTAAGGCCAATCTGGTCGGATTCGTCCTTATCAGTCTCATCAAAGTGTGGTTCCCCAGATGTTGGTATTCCATCGCCCTCTCCCCGATCGCCTGTCCCAGGGACCCCATCTGCACCCAGATCATCCGTCTCTGGGTTCCAGTCCCCGTCATTGTCTATCCCGTCGTCCCTTGCCTCGTCTATCAGAAGATTGTCCAGTCCTTCCCCAGTAACCCAATCCTTGTATTTGAGACCCATATGCATCTCTCTGTTTTCATCTATAAGCCCATTTAGATTGTCATCCATACCATTCCAATCAATCTCAACCAATATCTCCCCCGGCATTATCCTCCTCGCTTCGCCTCGGCAGGAAACGACCACACCTGTGTCGGACATAGATACAACTTTCCGTTCATATGTATTGTAATCTATGACTACACACTGCTCCCCAACGGAGTAACTCCTTGGGAGAAAGACATCAGGAGTAATTACAGGGCCTGGTCCATCCCTTCCATCACCATCATCGTCTATCCCATTGTATGGATTACCGGGGCTCTCAAGAAATGCATATCCTGCATATCCTGTTGGTCCCCAACCGCCCTCACCTAGACCATTTGCATCCCAGGAGTATGTTATATCCATCTCGGTGTCGTAGAAGGCATTATCATCGTTTGAATCAAACTGACCACCGATTCCACAGTCTACATACATACCAAATACTGTCTTGTCATAGTGCGTTGTTGATACATTCGTTATATCATAGTGCCAGAATATAAGGTCTTCCGCCAGGACATTTGACCACTGAAAACCTCTCACCTCAACCCTCATTCCAAGTCCACCTCTTGAGGAGTCATATCTATCACAGTAGAATCTACCACGAAATGCGGCCCCATGGTCACAATAGTCATCCATAACAAAATAACTCTCCTGATCCGCATTTGTTCTCTTGCCGAAATAGCCATTCCAACATCCCGACCAGCCAGGGTCGTTGGGGTCGTCCATTTTATCAGGCCAAAAAGGGGGCCATGAATCCGGGTCATCACTCATTGCAATCTTGTCCTCATATGGATTTGAATAACCAGGGATGGGCTGCCAGCCATATTCAACACCTGTAATGGGGTCAACCTCATAGTGTTCTCTGTACCCTGCCTCTACTATATGTATTGTGTCCCCATCTGATAACACAACCTCTGCAGCAACTATTGGTGTTATACCGTCCATATATGAATGACCTGTTCCCCTTGGCCATACCCCCGATGGCTGCTTGCCCCACCAAGCAACCTCCCCAAAATTCCAGAATAACGTCTCTACAAGATTACCATTGTGAAGTCCCTGCTTTCTATATTTCCTGTCGCCGTGCTCTTCAAAGGAGGATGCCTCGATCGCCATTAAAATACCTATTATGACAAGTATTAGCCTATTCATAAAAGAGACTTCAACATCTGTAGGTACGAATTCAATTCGTGCTAAATATATCTGCATCCCGCCAAAACGGGATGCCTACAAAATTTAAAAACTGCACGAAAGACCTATTTGAATCTTTCTTGGTTCAGAATAGAAGTCTGGTCTATTTAGAAAATCCTCAAGCGTGTTTGCGCCTTTAACCTCGCTTGTGTAGTGAGGAATAAGGGAATAACCTGCTCTCCCCGTATCCAGATAAACATCCTTTTCATTCTTCCTGTCAAAGAGGTTGCTAACCAGAATGAATATTGAAAACCTCGTCTTTAGCAATAAGAATTCTTTATGTGCTTTCAAGTCAACTGAATAAGTCTCCGGTTTCTTCTCGCAGTTTTCAAATCCAAGCCGTATGTTTTGGTATTCAGGTGTGTAAGGTAATCCACTTCCGTACCTTCCTATAATGGAAAAGCCCCATTTATCAGGTTCACCAGCTACCACTGTGAAATTTATGGTGTGGGTCTGGTCCCAATCTAAAGGAACAACCTGTATCTCGCTCTCTCTTGGTGGTTCACTCTGCTGGTCATAAAATACAGCATTCGGGTCAGAGGCATTTCCTTCCGCTACCTGATAGGTATAATCTGCAAATACCGATAAGAGACCTATTGGACGAGTCTTCAGTGAAAATGTAATACCTTTGACATTACCATAATCACGATTTACATATCCCGCATATCTGTCACCCATTATATAAAGTTCATATATTGCAGTTGCTACGAGGTTTCTTATATCTTTATAATAAGCAGTCACATCAATTCCAATCAATTCTCCAAATTGTTGTTGTGTACCAACCTCATATATAGTTGTCTTTTGAGGCTGTAGGTTAGCATTTCCCATAAGCGATCTCAGCTCTCCTCCTACGACCTCAAAATCAGGGTTATGGTAGAGATATTGGAAGGGTGGAATTTGAAAAAAATGACCATAAGAGAAGTGAAGAACACCCCTTTCCGTTATAGGGAAAGCTATTCCGAGTCTTGGACTTATCTGATATTTTGCACTTGCCCATTTATACCATACATCCCTCTGCCAGTAAGAGTTGTTCGGGTCCCTTGGGTCGAGTGGAACTATGCCATCAGGATAAAAATAGTCGTATCTCACCCCCATATTCACAATCATATTAGTAAACTCCATCTTATCCTGAATAAAGAATGCGCCTTCCAGTGGGTAGTGTACGTACTTATTGTGCCTCGTAGATGAAATAGGATAGGGTCTGGGCTTCCAATCGGTAGTTGCGTCAAGTTGCAATTCAAACTCGTCTAGCGAGAGGGTATACCTTTTTGCTTCAAGACCACATTTAACTTGATGAGTTTCCGTTATCTGGGATGTGATATCAAAATTCCCCAATATACTTTCAGAGCTTCGGTCATAGTGGCTCATATCGCAACCGCCAGTGTGAAATGCATATGCATTTCGATTCAACCTCCCGGGGTTAACATATCTTGAGTCGAGTGTATCCTCATACACATAGGATCTGTAGTTCTTTGAGGAGTAGGCTGCCCTCATATTAAAAAAGGTTTTTGCACCAACAGCCTGTGTGAATATGAGAGAATGCATTAGGGATTTCTCATATTCTGTAGGAACTCCATCAGGATCATATTTGAATAGATGTCTGTATGTCTTTTTTTTAAAGTTATCCCACATAAAACCGTACTTGAGTTTTGACTGGGGAAAGATTTGATATGAAAGATTGCCGTAAACAAATTTCTTCTCTTTCGGATTCATCGAGATAAAACTACTATCCCCAATGCTTTCAATATACCACTCTGATGGATCCCCTGACTCAAAATTTGAAGAGTCAGATGGGTTAAATATCCTCCTGCCATATAACCACCCTTCATTTTTAAATAGTCTCGTAGATAAAAAGAAATTTATTCCTTTACCTATCGGTCCACCCAGGTTTGCCTCTACATTGTAGCTGCTCAAAGGATCAAAATGGTAAATATATGGGAATATCTCCCTGCGAGTTGAGAAATAATCCCCCAACCACATTGTTATTCCAGCAGAGGGATTTCTCCCTCCCTCTTTTGTCACAATGCTGACCACCCCCGACATAGCCTTACCATACTCCGCATTGAATGTTCCGCTAACTACCTTCATCTCCTGCACAAGGTTATTTTCTACCTCCATCATCATCCCTCCAGAAAATGGATCGCTAACAGGTATGCCATCTATCATATATACAATCTCATCAGACCTACCACCTCTTATGTGGATTTCACCCCCGCTCCCTACGGTCACTCCTGCCTGTAGTTGAAGTAGCTCTCGGAAGTCACTGACTGGCATCTCCTTTATATTTTCCGAAATCAGCGTAGCTTCAGATGACGTGAGATCAGGTTGTATCAAAGGCCTTTCTGCAATCACCGTAACGCCCTTTCCTTCAATCACTGTCTGTTTCAATGCGAAATCAAGTCCTGTGGTAAGATCTAAAGAGACCTTGACATCCCTCACCATTATCGCCTCGTAGCCTATCATAGATGCCCTGATGGAGTAACTACCGGGGGGAACATTTAGTATTATATAATATCCATCGACATCAGTTGCGGCCCCGAGCCTTGTATTTTCTACAACAATATTTACCCCCGGCAGGGGTTCATGTGACTCAGAATCTATCACTCTACCAATTATCTTTCCTGTGACCCCCGCCCATAGGGAGCTGTATAAAGCCATATACAATAGGAATACACTCTTTAATATGGATGTACACTTCATAAGCAATTTTAATTTTATGGCGGGTTCTCCTTTCCTCTAAATTATCTTACTACTATCATCCTGCGTGTCTGGCTATACTTTCGTGTTTCTATACGGTAAAAGTAGACACCATTAGCAACTTCCCTCTCATCATCAGATTTTCCGTCCCAGTATACTGTATGAACCCCAGCCTCCATATTGCCATTCGCTAGTGTCTTAATCGCCTGTCCTGTTAGGTTATAGACTTTAAGGGAGATATCTGTCTTTCCAGGTAGTTCATATCTTATGGTAGTCATCCTGCTGAATGGATTGGGATAGTTTTGGTGGAGCATACTTACCTCATGTCCAGATTCAGCTTCCAATATACCCAGTTCTGGAGAGAGATATACCTGCCTATACATATAGTATTTATCAAAGTTTATATCAGCCCATTCGCATCCCCACCAGGATTTTGCATAGTCTGAGGTATGCTCATCGTAGACATCCGCAGAGGAATGGTCCACATCCCATATCACAGGTGCTAACCATACTGAATCGCCATCAGTATACCCCCACATATCTGTATGCAGAACCAGCTCAAGCGAGTAGCCATGATCTGGCCCACATCCACCTGTATCGGCATGTGTTACCGTTCCAGGAGGCTCATACGACGTTCCCTCTACTGCACCGGATGGCACATTGGTGTTCGTCTCAAGTACAGCAGAAGCACCAACTTCTGAGCCGAAGTACATAAGTTTTACCTCTTGCCTCTCTCCGGGCATTGGTATATGCCAGGGGTCCCTCATCCACAGGAAGAGACCATCTGCCTCCCAGCCCGGTGCCCACTCGCATATAGAAGAGTCGTTCGATAAAATTCCGAGATACAAGTCTGTTCCATTGTGCAAGAACTTAATCTCTGCAGTACTTGGGTCATCCCAGGAGTTCAATGTGTCACCCCACTGCATCCACCACCAACCGGTCGCGTCGGGACTTCCTTTACCTATAACAACCGAAGTAGCACCTTCCCAGACATCTTCGTTTAGTTGCCCATCTATTATAATAGATTTGTCTCCTGGTAACTGGTAGGCAACAATAGATGTAGGGTCGCCAAGTATGAGATATCTGAGTTCAGTCCCCCACTCACTTCCCCACCAGCTCTTGACATAGTCACAGAGAGAGTCATCTGGATTTGATGCATGCTCTGGAACATAATAGTCCATATCAAATATCATCATAGAAACCCAAACAGTATCGTAAGGTTCGAAAGTAGGGTCAAGCACATCAAGGTGAATTACCATCTCAAGTGAGTATCCTGAATCTGGTGCCGAGTTATCGTTTGTTATAGTGCCCGGAAATTCATAGGATGCCCCTTCACCAGAACCCTCGGGTCCGTTTGTCTCAAATAGAGCGGAAGAACCGACCTCTTCGTTTACATAGAGGAGTTTATACTCCTTTGCTATTGCACTGCCTTTCATCTTCACTTTCATAAACAAACCGTCGCCTTCCCACCCGGGGAAACGCTTACAGACTGATTTATCGTCCGATTGGAGTGCAATATACAAGTCTGTCCCATGATGGAGAAATTTTACTATAGCTGTAGATGTGTCGGTATAACCATCATTTCCAGCACCGTTTGCATCAGGCACCCACTCATTTGAGGTATATTCCCAGGCTGTGACTCCAAAGCCAGCATCACTCGGGGCGAAGCCGGGACCAAAACCGAGATAGAAGAAATGCCTATCCCAGTGGAGCGTATCCCCGAGGTCCAGTCTTCCATCTATCGTAAGTTCGCATGCAGGATCTCTGCTCATAACAGGCATAGAGGGAGGGTCCATGTGCCCTGTACTCGCAACCATCTGTCCTATTAGAAGAACAGAACACCCTACAAGTACCAATATCTTCTTCATGTTTCTCACCTCCTTTCGTTGCTTCAATCTCCCTCAGATAGAGGGGTCTTAAGGAGGACCCGCCATTATTAACAACCACAGGACTTTCTTACAACTAGTCCTGTCTTAAGTATATTTCTTCTTCTTACATTCCTACCTTCCAGTATCCGTATAACACTCTTTACCGCCGTAGTACCAAGTTCATACATTGGCAGATGAACAGTCGTCAAAGGAGGAGTGACAAGCCTTGAAAGTTCTATATCGTCAAATCCGACTATCGCTATATCCTTCGGAACAATAAGCTTTCTCTTTTTAACTGCCTCCATAGCACCAATGGCCATAGGATCGTTGGCAGCAAACACAGCATCCGGGGGATTAGCAAGATCAAGAAGTATATGCATAGCACTTTCACCCCCTTCCCATCTGAAGTTACCATCTACTATATAGCCTGGATTTAGTTTTATGTTATAATCCTTAAGTGCAGATGTGTATCCGGCAAGTCTTTGAGATGCATCATAATTGTCAGAGGGACCCCCTATAATTGCAATTCTTTTATATCCATGCTTTATAAGATGTATTACCGCCTGATATGCACCCTGAAAGTCATCTATTACTATATAATTACAATTTATATATTTAATTTTTTTACATAATACAATAATAGGAAAACTATTCCACTGAAATTCTGTCAAAAAGTCATCACTGAGGGTAGGATCCATCAGGATTAGACCATCCACCCTCCTCTCGCTCATAAGTCTAAAGGACAACTCTTCGTCACTTCGATGACTATGAAATGTGGACACAAGGAGATGGAAATTGTTCTTTACAGCCGCTTCATCGGCACCCTTGATTACCTGAGAAAAGAAACCATCCGCGATTTCAGGAAGTATAAGCCCAATAGTACGGGTCTTGCCAAGAGTTAATCCTCGCGCCATGACGTTCGGCACATACTCCAACTCCTTTATCACCTTATCTACTCTCTCCCTTGTGTCTTGTCTTACCCTTGGATACTCATTTATTACACGAGAAACAGTGGTTACAGATACTCCTGCTTTCTCTGCTACCTCTTTTATCGTTCCAGGCATTTTCTCTCCTTATGTAATCGGTTTCATAAAATGCAACGATATCAAAATTATATTAGATGAAATCGGTTTCATCACATTATAATATAAAAATGGAATTTTGTTAAGAAAAAAATAATTTTTTTTGGTCTTCAATTATATTTTTATATTTTTCCCCTTGACTTTTAACCTATTTAGTGCTATAATGATAGAAGAAGTGTAATTAAATTGTCTCGGTATTCGGTATTATGGTTGGACAATAAAAGAAATCTACGGGGAAAGTCGGTTGAAAAGCATTTTTAGAACCGATTAAAGAGTTGGATATATTTTGCAGTAAATGACCAGACAGACAACACTTAATGAGCAATAATCGTTATAAAATACTTAAGAAAGTCGGTTCAGGTGGAATGGGCATTGTCTACAAAGTTCTCGATACACAAACCAACACACACCTCGCCCTCAAAACTTCCTCCAGCAAGCATATCAAAAATGAATTTCTGACACTCTCAAAACTTCACCATCCAAATATTGTAAAAGTCTACGACTTCGGAGTTATGGAGTGCAATCCGCCTCAGGCGGATGTTGTTGCAGATACGACCTTATCACAGCATTCCAAACAATACTTCTTCACTATGGAGTACATTGAGGGTAAAAATTTGTATGACCTGTTTAGAGATAATCTACCCAAGACCAGAGCTGAGTATCAACTTCTTTACTCCATAATACTCCAGATCTGTGATGCACTCAGGCTCATTCATTTTCACAAACTTATCCATTGTGATATCAAACCCAGCAATATACTGATACAATTCTCCGAAACTCAGGAACCCAGAACTGTTATAACAGACTTCGGACTTATAGAGAAAGAGGCAGCCCAAAAACTCAAGGGCACTCTCCAATACATCGCCCCTGAAGTTCTCAAGGGCGAGAAAATCGATCAAGGTGCAGACCTCTTCTCCCTGGGTGTGACCATCTATCAGGTACTAACACATCATCTTCCCTTTGCGGGTGGTAATGCTCTCACTCTTATCAAGCAACATACAAAAGATAAAATAAAACCACCAAAGGAATTCAACCCTGCAGTACCGGGAAGGTTAAACGATTGTACCTTGGATCTTTTGCAACCCAAACCTCGAAGAAAAACTAAGTCCATAGATGAACTTAAAAAATTTATCCATCAAATCTCAGGAAAATCTCAGTTAGCCACTGTCTTTACATCCCTACTGATAGGCAGGCAAAAGGAACTTTCCATCCTTAAAACTACCTGGCAGGAAGTTAAAACTAACAAGGGTAGGGCTATCTTACTATACGGTGAAAATGGAATAGGAAAGACGAGACTCTTGCAGGAGTTTAAGCCCTACGCCCAAACCGAAGGAGCACTGATAAAGGAATTCGATTCGAGAAGAAACATTCTAAAAACTTTTACTGATATTATTGAGCAAAAACCCCTTGGCGGAAAGGAGCTAAGCCTGTTTGAGAAAATAACAAACAAACTCCTGAACGAAGCAAAACAATCCCCACTCCTTCTCGTAGTCGAAGACCTTCAGTCCCAGGGAGAGACTGCCCTTAACTTGATGGAGTATCTTATAAGGTCTATTGGATCTGCTCCAATTCTTTTAATCATCACTTCTTCGGATACAAAACTCATTAGCAAAGATGTGCAATCCATAAATTACCTTAACCACATCAATCTTATACCCCTCAACCCACATGATACTACCACACTGGTCAAGTCTATGCTCTTAACAGATAACAAGGTGAAAGACATCGGGACTCTAATTCATACCCATACCGAAGGAAATCCCTTCCTCATCACGACATTTACACGAAGCCTGGTAGAAAACAAAATTCTTGAAAGAACCAAAGGAAAGTGGACTCTATCGGGCGATAAGCTAAAAACCTATCAGGCTCCAAAAGACATCAAAGACTTCATAGCCCCTGCCTTAAGAGGATTAAGTGAGGATGAATTTAATCTGTTAAAAATAGGGACTCTCCTCAAAAATTACTTTATCCTTCCTGTTCTAAAGGACATAATCAGCGTAAAAATCCATACTCTCTACAGTCTCCAGAAAAAAGGCCTTATCATAGAAAAACCTGCTGAAAACTACTCTTTTACCCATCAAATGGTCTCCAATGTGATTGAAAAGAATATACCTGTCAGCGAAAGAGTTTCACTTCATAGAAAAATAGCCAGCATACTGGAACATCGGTTTCAGCAAAACCTTGAGAGAATAGCCCCTGACCTCACTTATCACTATTCACAGGCAAATGAAACTACCAAAGTATACAAATTTGCTCTCCTGTCTGGAGAAAGGGCAAAAAACACATCGGCAAATACGGAAGCAGCGGAATACTTTGAACTTGCACTATCTCTTGCCGACAAATTGGGTAGAAAAAGAAAGAAATTCACCCTTTATGAAACCCTCGGTGATCTCTATCGCACTATGAGCAAATATCAGGACGCCCTCATAAAATATGAATCCGCTCTTCCTCTTGTAACCGATGATTCCTGTACAAGAATTTACAGAAAAATAGGAATGATATACAGAGACCAGCAAAATTATGACAAGGCACTGAATTACTTTCAGAAAGGATTTAAGGTGCCCTCCAAAGATGCATCTCAAAAGGTGCTCCTCCTCAGTGACATTGGATGGGTTCATATGTGCCTCGGAGACCTTAACAAATCCCTGTCTTACTCTCAAAAAGCAATCAAAATGGCAGAAGAATACAATGACCAATTTGGCTTGAGTTATACCTATAGCACTCTCGGTACACTCTGCTTCCAGAAAAGCAACTACGAAAAAGCAATGCAATATTACAGAAAAACACTAAAGGTCGCTAAGAAAATTAAGAATCAAGACATCATTGAGTCTACCTCATACAACCTTGGACAAATCTCGTGGAAAACAGGAAAACCGAAGGAGGCAGAGAACTTCTACAAAAAGGGCCTAAAAATCCAAGAAAAAAAAGGCAATCCTCATATTCTTGCCCGATATTATAACGCCCTTGGAATCCTCGCGCAAGAACAGGGAGATTTTGATAACGCCCTGACACATTATACATCAGCCCTTGATATATTCAAAAGAATAGGAAACAAACAAAGAATAGCCACAGTCCACATGGCACTGGGTACTATGTACCAGGAGAGAGGCGACTTAGACAATGCAATTGATAACTATAAAGCAGCCCTTTTGATATCTCAGGAGACAAAAGACACGCCTCTAATTGCACGGATATACAATAACCTTGGTAATCTCTACAAGGATACAGGGAATTTAACAAAGGCAATCAAAAACCTTGAAAAAGCCCTCAAAATTGAGAAGCAAGGCTCGGATTGGAGAGATACAGCATCTACCCTGCACAATATAGGAATAGTCCGTATGCTCCAGGGCAAGATGGAGGATGCTTCCAAATTCCTTCACCAGAGCTTCCATCTTCACCAGGAACAGAAATCAAAGAAAGGAATGGCAGAGGTATGTCCAACTTTGGCTGAATATTATTTGCTTACAGGCAACATCACTACTGCCGAAGACTACTGCCTGAAAGGGATTAAACTGTGTGAAGAAATCAATGACTACCTATATCTCGGTATTACCCAAAGGGTCCTTGGCACTGTATACTCCCGGAAAGCAGAAATGGATAAGGCGCTCATCTCTTACTCCAAATCCATAGAGACTCTAAAAAAGTTGAAGACAGAACACGAACTCGCCAAAACCCTCCTTATTGCCGGAGAAGAGGTCTTTTCTAATAGAGGAAAAATAGGTAGAAAATTCTGGCGAGAAGGGCTTCTTGACCAGACCTTAACAAGACTAAAACAAGCAAAGCAAATATTCAAAAACCTGAATGCAAGTGCAGATTTAAAGAGAGTGAATTCTCTGATTTCGAAACTTGAAAAATATTCCCCCCTCATCCTTGAACCCATTCCTGGAGAAGACAAAAAACTTAAGACCCTTTACAGAATGAGCCAAATAGTAAACTCAACAATGGAGATAAATGAGCTGCTTGAAAAAATACTGGACCTCACCATTGAAACTATGGAAGCAGAAAGAGGCTTCATACTACTGAGAGAAGGAAAAGAACTTATGGTAAAAACCGCCAGAAATATGGATAAACAATCAATTGCTGATATGTCAGACTTTTCAAAAACCATAGTGGAGAATGTAGAAAAGAAAGGCGAGCTGATAATCACTTCCAATGCCCAGACAGAGCCAAGATTTAAAGATAGGAAGAGTATAGCCAAATTCAAACTCCTTTCAATTCTGTGCGTTCCCTTTAGAATTAAGGACCATGTCGTTGGTGCCATCTATATTGATGACAGAAGAAAAAGAGATGCCTTTACCTCAGAAGACCTTGCATTCCTTCGAGCCTTTTGTGATCAGGCTGCCATAGCTCTCGAAAACGCCAAGTTAATAGAAGAACTAAGGACCGCCAACAAACTACTTGAACTCGAAAATATTGATATGCAAGACCAGATTACTCATCTAAGAACCGCCGTGGAAGAAAGATATAGCTTTGGTAACCTGATAGGAAAAAGTGAACCAATGCAAAAGGTATACGATGCCCTTGAAAAAATCATCAAATATGACTCCTCTGTAATAATTGAGGGTGAAACAGGGACAGGTAAGGAGATTGTTGCCAATATCATCCATTATAACGGACCCAGAAAGGACAGGAATTTTATCGTTGTAAATTCAAGTGCTATACCAGAGGAACTCCTTGAATCAGAACTATTCGGCTATGTAAAAGGAGCATTCACTGGGGCCACCCACGATAAGCAGGGACTCTTTGAAATAGCAGACGGTGGAACTATCTTCTTCGACGAAATTGCAGAATTAAACCCAAATCTCCAAGTCAAACTACTAAGGGTTCTTCAGGATGGTGAACTGCGAAGGGTTGGAGCCACAAAAAGTAAAAAGGTTGATGTAAGAGTGATAGCAGCAACCAACAGAGACTTACAAAGGCAAGTAAAACAGGGAAAATTCAGAGACGACCTCTACTACAGGTTAAATGTAGTGTCAATCAAGATGCCCCCTCTAAGAGAAAGAAAAGAAGATATCCCAGTTCTTGCAGCTTATATCCTTCGCAAATTCAGAAAGAAACTCCACAAGAATGTAACCGGGTTTACACCAGAAGCCCTTTATCTCCTTCAGAACTACCAATGGCCAGGTAATGTAAGAGAACTCGAGAATGTCATAGAAAGGGCTATTGTTATGGCAGAAGGTAAAAAAATCACCGAGAAAGATTTGCCAAAATCATTAACTCAAGGAGAACCTGGCGAAGAAAAAGAAACCACCCTTCTCTGTTCCCTTGTCGATATAGAAAAGAGATGTATCAAGACAGCTCTTAAAGCCTCAGGAGGTAACAAGAGAGAGGCAGTAAAGTTACTTGGTATATCAAGACCAACCCTCGATAGAAAGATGAAAAGATACGGTTTATGATAAAGTGTAACGTTTTGTTACACTTTTTAGAGAGTTAAGACTAATCCTCCCTTCAGGGAAATTTCTCCCAACTCCTTAAAAAGGCATAACTTGTGAAAATTCGACAAAACTGACGACAAGAGAAATGTAACAAAATGTTACACTTTTTTGATGGAAATGTAACAAAATGTTACACTTTTTTGATAACAAAGAATAACACTCTTCTAAAGGGATTTTGTAAGTCCTTACAAATGCAGCCATTACGCAAGTTCTCGTTCAATCTGACACGCTTTTTGCTCCTTATAAATAATGAGTAAATAAACTAAAGGAGGTGAGTAGAATGAGTAAATTTCTAAAAAAGTTGTGCTTGATGGCAATAGCACTCATCCTTGTCCTATTAACAGCCACTATGGCATTTGGAGGTAACATCCACCCACCAATTGACCCTCGACCACCCACAGTTTATGGTATTGGCGGTAGTGGCAGATAAATCATAAGGGAGGGTGCAGAACCCCTTCTTTACCCTCCCTTTGTATCTTTGCGTTATACGACACAGACAGGCAATTTTTGACAGTTAAGCCAGTGCTATCTTGGGGTATATACGATTTGCCCGATTCATATTTGAAATTGTCTTTTGTGGTCAAAGTGATATTTTTTATCATTTGTGGTAGTGTCAAATAGAATATGAAAGAATATGACAAACCACAGTCATACGACCCGTCCTTACGGATCCGTATGGATATGGGAGGTCACAGAGTAAATTTAATTCTCTGTGCTCTCCAAAAGAGTTTCCTCTGAAAGATAAAACGGAAAAGATAATTGCCTGTGCTATTGAAGTCCATTCAACTTTAGGTCCAGGTCTGTTGGAGAGTGTTTATGAGGAAGCGTTGGCGTATGAATTTGAGTTGAGGGGAATAAATTTTGAAAGGCAAAAAGAGATTATGCTTGAGTATAAAGGGAAAAGCATAGGTCCGCATCGGATAGATTTTTTAATAGAAGAACAGGTGATATTAGAGATAAAGGCAACAGAGGGAATGAAGAAGATATTTGAGGCACAGGTTTTAACATATATGAAAGCAATAAAGAAAAAAGTGGGACTACTTATAAATTTCAATGTAGAAAGGTTGAAAGACGGGATAAAAAGATTGGTCTTATCCGTGCGGATCCGTATGAATAAGAGGTCACAGAGGGGAGGGAAAAGAATCTTTTGTAATTCCTTAATACTGAACATTCTCTGTGTTCTCTGTGGTTAAATTTTTGACAATACTTCATTTGTAACTGGGGGATATTATGTATCAGGAAAATAAAATAGAAGCACTCCTCGCCCTTAAAGAAAGTGGAAGAATTGTGAAAATGCTGAAGTTCTATCTGAGGCCAAAGGCGGTTGAGGTCGGGAGCCGTTCAACAACATTTGAGCAAACCTTTGACAAAAGTAGTTATATGCTTACCCTGATGACTGGGAAAGAAACACTTACCTTTGAACGACAGTTAGGACAAGGCACTCCATGGATATCCATAAGTTCACCCAAAGAAATGGCCCTTTCAGACAGAAAACTACCCAATTTTCTGAATTCCATTATCTCTGAAGACGACATGAGAAAGCAGATACAAGAACACATAAACTCCTTTATGAAAGGGAGGTAACCAAGTCTATACGGTATTGCTTTTATAAACTTATATATAACGAATGGGGTGAAATGGAGAAAAATTTAAACATATCGGTTTCTTCCTTTTGTGAAGGAAAATCCGCAAAGATATTGACCAACATCAACGAGAGTAAGCACACAGAGGACGAGTTACATAAAGTTAACCGTGCACTTAAGCTCCTCAGTGAATGCACCCAGGCCGTGTTGCGTGCTGTGGAGGAATTGGAAGTGCTGGATGAGATATGCCATATCCCCGGTGAATGCAATCAGGCAGTGCTGTGTGCCGTGGAGGAATCGGAGCTACTGCATGAGGTATGCCGAACCATCGTGGAAGTCGGCGGATATCGAGTGGCATGGGTTAGTTCAACCGAAGAGGATAAAGATAAGACCGTGCGACCTGTGCTGTTGGCGGGATACGGGAAGGATTACCTTGACATAATAGACATCTCAAGGGTAGATACTGAAAGTGGTAGTGGTCCCACCCGCAGAGTTGCACTTCCTTTGATTGCTCACGGTCAGACCTTAGGTGTACTTAATATCTATGCCGCCGAGCCAGATGCCTTTGACCCACAAGAAGTGAGTCTGCTGACAGAACTGGCAAATTACCTGGCGTATGGCATCTCTTCCCTTAGAGATTGCTCTGAACTTAAGCAGGCTGAGGAGACACTGATAAAATCCCACCAGGTATACGAAAAACTCGTTAATACCATTGATGGTATCGTATGGGAAGCAGATGCACAAACCCTCCAATTTTATTTTGTCAGCAAGCAAGCTGAACGACTTCTCGGCTATAGTACCCGATGTTGGCTTAAAGAAGCTGCATTCTTCGAGAACCATCTCCACCCGGATGATCGGGAACGGGTCATTGCCCTTTTGAAGAAAACAGCCGCAGAAAAGAAAACTCACGAGTTTGAATTCCGAATGTTAGCAGATGATGGACGCCCTGTGTGGCTAAGAAATACTTTCACCGTGTTTGTTAAGGACGATAAACCCATTAGGCTATGCGGAGTGATGATGAACATCACGGAACGCAAAAGGTTGAAAGAGATCATAAGAAAAGCCTATGAGCAGATAGAGCAACATATTGAGCAGTTTGCTATTTTAGTTGAGGGAACAAAAAATCCTCTGGCGGTAATAGATGGCTTAGCCAGATTAAAAGGCGATGAAACATCAAAAAAGATAAACAAGCAGGTTGAAAGGATCGAGAAAATATTAAAACGGATTGATAGTGAATGCCTCGACACGAGAAGGTTAGAGATTTTTTGAAGAAGCATCGGGAACGATAAATTACTTGACAAGATGGGATTTTTGTATTACAATAATAGTAGTGATTTTTAAAATAGAAAACTTGCTTCTGATTTCGGGGTTAAAAGTCCGGAGAGGTATATGAAGGTTACCTTTTACCTTTCAAATATAAACAGGGAGTGTAATCTTTCCATACCCTCAATCTTTTTAATAGATAAGGTTGGGGGTATTTTTATTTTCTTTTCCACAGGATTCTTTGGATATACGAGGTTTGTTTTACAATGCACGAAGTAATAATTCCCAAACTTTTGGTAGTGTGAAAAAGATGTTAGACTTTTTTTCATATTTCCGTCCGAATAAGGATTTAGATCGTTTATTGGGGAAACTTTCAGAGGAGGTATAATTTGAAATGCGTTGAGGCGGTAGGAAATCGGCTATTTTTTATATTATCTTCAATTAAATAAAAAGGAGGCTGTATGTCTGGAAAACCCCTTAAATTGATCGCCATATTTTTGTGTCTTTCGTCTCTTTCTTCTGTCCTTTCGGGATTCCCTCGGGTTGCTTTCGGGGGTCATTATGGAAATGTCTTCTTTAAGAATGGACTAGCAAATAAGGGAGACATTTTTCTTAAGCATTCGTTAAATAACAAATGGTCATGGTGTATCACTCTTTTTGACTTCCATTCATATCAAACTTCACGAAGGAATAGCGATTACTATGAAGGAAATATCCTGGAGCCTGAAGAGCTTACCCTTTCTGTAGAGGAGGTGAGTCTTTATGTTGCTCCCATTTATACTTTTTGGGGAAGGCAAAATATTGAACTGTGTGTAGGTATTAATGGGGGGGTGCTTGTTATGCAAGAGAGGGGAGCATTGGGAGTATGTTATAATACAGCTGATCTTTACCCTACCGATATTTTTTTGCATACGGCGCCTTTTTTGGGAGCCAATATACGTGTTCCTAACACAACTCTTACCTTATCACTTTGTTATAAATTTCACCATAGCTTTGGATACTATAATCTAAATAATAATTATCTTTCCTTGGTTGGAGGAGTATCATTTGATATATTTTAAATTTTGATGGGAGGGTAAAATGCGTAAGATGTCACACTGTCTTGGGATACTGGTTCTACTAGGAATTCTTGGGTGTCAGTACGAAGATAATAAAGAACTCTCATTCTCACCCTATGGAATTGAGACTAACCTAAAAGACTTTTCAGAAAATAGGTGTTACGAAAATGTTAAAATGATTGCCAAGGGTATAGCCCAATCTTTCTCCCAAATAGAAATGGCAATAGAAAGTGCTATAGAAAACTCTAGGGATAAGAGAGAGCATAAAGTAGAATTATCGGTTTTACTAAGCGAGTATGAAGACTCAGAAGGAAGGGCTATTACCATGATTCTGAGCGAGACAATGAGTGTAAAAGAATCTGATCTTTTTAGCTTGTTAGGGTCTATATATCCTGTGCCTTATATTTTCATACCCCAGGGGTGTAAGAAGTGGAGTAACGACGAACCTCCTGTGATAGCAGTTACTCCACCCTGCGACGATGAGGAAGTAGAAGGTATAATCGCTTATAGCACTGATGGTGTAGAATTGATACTTCCCAAAGAATCCTCTCCTGAATTTCCAGTCTTGGTTATCACAGCCGAACCACCTTTTGAAGAAAATGAAGATGAAGAAGAAAAAAGAGACGAAGTCAAGGGGGGTCCTTATAATACTTACTGTCATAAATTCATTCTTTATAAATTTGGGGATCCTTGGTGGGATTCAAAGCCAGAGATATATACTTTACTTCATTCGTATCATGGATCAGGCTACAGTGAGAAGAGAACCGATTTTCCAGGAGTGGACGAGAAGGGGAAGACCTATGTATTTGCATGGCCAGGAGAGTATATAGGATACTCTTCTACAGCCTCGGGATTTGTTGATTTGCAAGTATGGGATGATGACTCCTGGTGGGGAGAACCTTTTGGCAGAGACGATCTTATTCAACATATATACGGTAGTAGTATTAGGGACTTAATAAATTATCAAGGTCCTACAGGGCCTGCAGAAGGATGGGTAGGGAGTACTTCGGGGGCGCGGTTATATTTAGTGATAGCCTATTGACCAAAGAACAGGATTTATCTATAGTTTTGGCGGGAGATTTGGGAAGGTCTTTTATTAACCCGGAAGGTTAAACCGGGGTATCCACTCTGGAATACCACGTCTCGCTTTTAATAAGCGCTAAATATTTTCCAAATTTGTTTTGAAAAAGGTTTAAAAAACTCGTAGATGGTGAAGTTAAGGCAGGTTATTATGATGTGAGGCTGGATGGCAGAAGTCTCCCATCAGGCATCTATTTCGCAAGGCTTAAAACTGATAGTTATGAGGAGACGAAGAAGATAGTATTGATAAAATGAAGAGAATTCTTATAGGTCTCATAGTTATACTGCCCTGTGTGGTCTACTCATCCGATGATGCGAGTTTTTTGATAGTAACCCCGGGGGGAAGAGCTGCGGGGCTATCATCGGCATTTATGGCAATCTCGGACGATATCTACGCATCTTACTACAATGACGCCGGATTAGGATTCCAGAACGGCTTGTCTTTTGGTGGTACTGGTGGATGGTGCCCATATTCCCTTATTTTTGATGGAGAGGAAAGGTATGATTTCTGGGGAGTCTCCTTCCCTCTCACAATAATCGGCGGAAGAATAGGCATTAGCGCTATTTATAACCATAAAGATGGCGGCACAGATATCTCGCACAAGCTCTCCTATGGGAGAAGGATTGGCAGAGACCTTTCCATTGGCCTTGGGGTGAGACTGCTTTCTATCAGTCCTATGTTCCCTATGTGGGATATAAGGATGGATAATTACTATTCTGCGGTTGATATTTCAATGCTATATAGGAAAGAAAACTTAAGTATCGGTTGCGCCATCCAAAATATAGGACCTTCTATCACATACAGTTATACCTTATTTGAAGATACTACATTTGAAGGAAGATTTGAAGCACCTTTGCCCTCTCTTTTACGAATGGGTCTCGGTTATAAATCCCCAAATCTTGGAGACCACAGCATTCTGGGGACAGCGGACATCGTTAGAAATTTTACAGAGTCGATCAATGATGAGAATTTCTTCTATTTTTCTTTGGGGATTGAATACTCCTATAAAGATTTCCTATTTCTTCGTGGTGGCTGCCTATTGGATATAAATAAAAATACAGAAAGGACTGGTTTTAGCTATGGTATAGGGATCAAATTGGAAGAAGGATTTTACATCGACTTAGGGGTTGAGCCAGAATATCCGCTCCAAACTAATAGGGTTAAACTCTCCTTCAGGGGGCAATATCCACCAAACTCATGGACACATACGAAAAGATAAAGAAATTGCCAATAATGAGGTAGAACTGAAATAAAATATTACCTCGCCTAGCTATCAGGATGTCTGTTGAATATGGGGACGGTTCTTTTTTTCTTGACACCTTGCATTTATGGTAGCACTATTGCATAGTGCTCCATTTATTGATAACATTTTGTTCTTATCTATGGATCTGATAGATTTATAGCTGATATGGAGAGAAAATACGAAGTCAAGAAATTCCCTGCCCCGTGGAGTTAGTTTTGCTACTCCACAGGGCAGGCCAAAGAAGATATGAAAAACAGTCCGAAAAAGAGAACCGTTCCCATTACAGTCCACACCCATTACCCATTACATTCAAAATAGGGGTAACTCCCCCAAGTGGAGCCTCTAAAACCTTTATGGACATTGGGCTTAGAAATATTAAACAGTCATAACTTGCGAAAATTTGATAAACCAGTAGTTTAAAAGTGTAAAATTTCTTTACACTTTTCGGGGTGTTATGGCTAACCTTTCCTTCAAGGGGATTTCTCCCAAGTCCTTAAAAAATCAAAACTTGTAGAAATTCGACAAAATTGGCAGTCGGAGGAGTGTAAAGTTTCTTTACACTTCCATCAAGAAAATGTAAAGATTCTTTACCATTTTTAGGTCGCCATGACTGCCCCCTTTAGAGGAATTTTTTTCAAATCCCTGTCAGTTCACGCATTACGTAGATTCTCATTCTTTCTGACACGCTTTTTGCTTTTATAATATAGTGAAAGGTTGATTTCTGATTATGGGAATAAGGGTCCGAGGGAAGTGTTTTATATGAAATGTGTCCCTTACTTCCAACACAGCGAAGAAGATAATACCTTTACGCCCTCAATCCTGTTAATACATATGACTGGGAGTATTTTTATTTTCTTCTATGCGGGGTTTACAAGGTACGTCTAGAATTGCCCTGCGTGTCTGGTGATGCGCAGGGCATGATGGGTTGTTTATGAAGTAGGCATCCTGGAGGTTTTTATGTATCTTTTTATTATAATTCAGTTATTCCTTTCACCAGTCTGGGAGACACACGGACCCTATGGAGGAGAGACTATATGCATTGCCATAGACCCAAATAAAACTCTCTGTATGTATGCGGGGACAGGGAATCCTGAATTAATAACAACGAATGGAGACGGTGTTTATGTAAGCACAGACGGTGGAGAAAACTGGAACCATACCTCACTCGGCTCTACTTTTGTTTGGGATATTGCAGTTGATTCTCATGGAGAAGTGTATGCTGCTACTCGTGGGTATGGAATTTTCAAGAGCACAGACAGAGGCACCACCTGGAATTCAATAAATAACGGACTGTCATGTCTATATATATCTGATATTGCTATTGAGCCTCTCAATGACAGCGTTGTCTATGTAGGGACCGGAGACAAGTTTTATGGTAGTGTGTGGGATTGGTCAATGGATGGTATATACAAATCTACAGATAGAGGAGAAACCTGGAGTAGACTGGGACTGGACGGCACGACTGTATCTTCCATTGTGGTGCATCCTGTGGCGCCAGAAACTCTCTATGCAGCGGTATATGATGTACCATGGGATAATACATCAAGTGAAGTAGGGATTTACAAGTCCTGCGATTACGGGGTTACCTGGATGTACAAAGCAGATATAGCTGCGAATGATTTAGTTATAGATCTGGTAAATCCCAATACAATTTACGCTGCCCCCAAGTGGGATTGGGATCACTTCTGGAAAAGCACGGATGGTGGAGAAACCTGGACATACTGTTATATGGGTATTTTTACGAATGAAATACGGACAATAGCGATTGAGCCATTCAACGACAGCATTATCTATATGGGTTGTGCCTCATATCCCACAATGGATGAAAAATTCGGTGGTATTTATAAATCTATAGATGCAGGGGATACATGGAGCGAAGTGATGGTAGGTATGCCAGACGAGCCTGTACATTCTATTGTTATTGGTATTGACAATCCCGATAAGGTCTATGCTACATGCAGTGGTCCTGGGGTGTATAAAAGTGTTGACAAGGGAGAAACCTGGGCATGGTCGTCTAATGGTATGAGGCTGCAGATAGTGACAGATTTGAGTTCGGCAAACGAAGACATCTTTGCTGCGACAAGGTCCGGCGTATATAAAAGAGAGAGCTCAAGTGAAGTGTGGCATAATCGGAGCTCTGGGATAAGACAGGTTAGGACTATGTGCATCGCTGCCGCGCCGTCTGCACCTGATACTATTTACCTCGGCACATTTGTCGGTGCGGGACCAACGCCATCTTATAGAAGTTTTGATGGTGGGGAGACTTGGACCGGGTGTGCAGGAGGAGGAATTTGTCATATCCAGGTTAATCCTCTCAATCCCAGTGTATACTATGCTGTAGAGAAATTCAATTTTAGAAAAGTTTACAAATCAACTGATGCAGGCTCCACTGTGACCACTACCTTGGATACCACTAGTCCCGGATGTGTAGCAATAGATCCTGTTGATACAAACATAGTCTATGTAGGTGGCGGTTCTGGCAGCGCATGGGTTCTCAAAACTGTTGAGGGGGGCACAAGTTGGATAAGTATCTCCCAAGGGTTGGATTCAGGATTTGTCTGCGATATAGAGTTAGATAATTTCAACGAGGACATCCTCTATGCCGTTGTGAATGCCGATCTCTTTGGATGGGAAGGTAATGGAAAACTCTTCAGGTATAACGGAGATTTATGGGAAAGAGTAGGGGTTGATCTCCCAGAATTGCCATTCTCCTCCCTTAAGGTGGATCCAGTACTTCAGAGTGTTCTGTATATTGGCACCTATGGAGGAGGTGTATACAGAAGCATTGATGGAGGGATAGTGTGGAATGAGTTGAACGAGGGCCTCGGGAACCTCTTTGTAAACTGTATCATGTTAGACCCTCTCGACCACACGAAGATATATGCAGGAACTAATGCCGGTGTATATTCAATCACCTCTCCCCCCGGTATTGAGGAAGAGAGTGCTATTACTCTCTCTCTTCTCACGGTCTCTCCAAATCCCTTCAGCACAACTACCGCTATCACGCTATCAGACTATCAGGCTAACGCTTCACGCTTTACGCCTTACACCTTACGCATCTACGACCTCACAGGCCGCCTCGTCAAACGATTTACGATTTTCGATTCACGGCTTACGAGTATAGTCTGGAATGGAAGAGATGACTCTGGCAATTCTTTACCTCCAGGGGTCTATTTCGCAAGACTTGAATCTGGAAAGACTGAATATAAAGCTGAGAAGATTGTAAAATTGAGGTAAACAAAATCAGAGGAGGTTTATATGCTTAAGAAAATAGCAAGTATTATACTGGCGATAGGTTTTGCTCATATCGTCTTTGCCGATGTAACTCATAATGTCTATTTCTCATCATCGGATTTGACCTTCAGACAGGAGAAGGGATACGACATCGTGGAGTTAAAGGGATGCAACCTGATGGATGTGGTTGGCGAGCCCATGCTTTCTGTAAGATATATGAACCTCATTATCCCAGCGGGAAATAAGGTATCCAGAATAGAGTTTCCATTAGCCAATTCACAAAACATAGGAACCTACAACATCTATCCAGCGCAGCCACCAATCCCTGTAAGTAGTAGTGAACCGCCTGAATGGGTGGAACCAGACCCTCTTGTGTATAGTTCTGACGAACCCTATCCAGGCAAACTCGCAGAGGTTGTCCATGAGGGATATTTTAACGGGAATAAGATTGTGATGCTTGCGGTCTATCCACTCCAATGGATGCCAAGCACTGGAGAGCTCGTGTTGTATGACCACATACAGTTAAGACTCGTGTTGGAATCATCATCCGAAACTCCAGTCTATCCACAGATTATGACCGAGCAGAGTTACAAACTCTATAAATCTGCGTTGAGTTCGTTGATTGCAAATGACAAAGACAAGAGTGCCTATGGATATGAACCTACTGTTGTGACTCCACAGTCTGCTCCTGCTGAGTTTATACTACCTGCATCTTCTACAGAGATAATAGAGTATATGATAATTACCCCCAATGCACTCACCTCATCTTTTAACTCTTTTGTGGAATGGTTATGGAAGAAGGGGATAAGAGCAGGGATTATCACTGTAGAGGATATACTTGCTTCATATCCTGGGGTTGACGATGCCCAGAAGGTGAAGAGATGCATCTGGAAGTGGTGGCAATTTAACTCTCTCACTTATGTGCTTCTCGCTGGAGATGATGGTATTGTACCTTTTAGATACGGTTGGGCCAGGAATAATCTAAATTTTCCACCACAGACTCGCGTAGATTCATTTTATATCATTCCTACTGATCTTTACTTCTCGGATCTTTCTGGCAACTGGGATGTTGATGGAGACAATCGCTGGGGTGAGCCAGAAGATAGTATTGATATATATCCTGAGGTATATGTAGGGAGAGTGTTGGTACGGAACATGGAAGAAGTTAACAACTGGTTACAGCGGGTGTTGAATTACGAGCGAAATCCAGGAAATGCGTCTCTTATGAAAGATGTTATGTGGAGTTATCAAGAATATGACCCAGATACATCACATATGGGAGGAAATTTCATCAACTTTCAATTTCTTGTTAATCAGGCTATAGCGCATTTTCCTGAAGACTATACCCATTATCATTATTATGCTATGAGCTCCACTGAGAATCTATCTGGTCTGAATGAGGGATACGGGCAGGTATGTCTTTACGCCCACGGTTGGCCAGATAGATGGACAACGAGAACCTGGCCTGTTAGTTGGGTGTTTTCTTGGCCATCCGCTGGTGGCGGAGACCTGTACCATCTCTCTAATCCAAACAAGTATGGTGTTGTGTATTCAATTAGTTGTATGAATGCAATGTTTGATAAGATCTTGGAGGATGTTTGGCATTGCGAGGATACTACAATTGCAGATGGATTTACAGATGCTTATACAAATGGAGGCGAAGCCGCCTTTCTTGGAAACAGCAGATACGGATGGTCCCATACCTCTCCTTCTCTTCACCGGTGTTTTCTGGATGTTCTATTCAATTCAAGCGACCTGTCTTCCAAGGTTGGATATGCTGAGGGAATATCCAAAACTCTTGGTGGGTCTAGGTATGTTTGGTATTCTCACAACCTGTTTGGCTCTCCGGAGACTCCTGTCTGGACTGATGTGCCACCACCTTTGACAGCAAGCCATCCATCCCGATTATATGTGGATCCAGAGATTACTCTGCTCCTCACTGTAACGGTTACATCTAATGGAAGTCCTGTAGAGGATGCTCTTGTTTGCCTATACAAGCCTTCAGATGATCCAGTAATTTACAAAAGAGGCTATACCGATGCAAATGGTGAGGTCACTTTTGATCTCCGTATTCGAAACACGGGATATCTATATGTTACTGCGACCAAACACAATTTCAAACCTTACGAAGGTAGAATTCTGTGCACCTACCCTCCCTGTCCCTTTCTCTATACCTATAATGGTTCAGAATTCATAGAGGATAACAATATCCTTTCAGGTTCTGGAACTGTAGAAGATTGGTATAAGCTGAGGGAGAAACCCCTTAAAGATGAAAATAGATATAGGTTACAGATAAAGGAGAATAACGATGAGCATTCATTCTTTGACAGGGTGAGACTTTATGCTATTGACCATCCAGACTCTGTTGAAGTATTCGTGACACAGGATGGAGAGATTGTCTCCGTTTCTATGATGTCCGCTTCTCAATCAGTTATTGGGGAGGATGGAGTTGATTATACTACAGTGCTTCTTGACAGAGATAGTGTATGGGTTGAGGCAAATGAGGTTGAAAAGATCACCGCTGAATTTGGAGGAACTAATGGAGGAGACTACGTCATACTCGCACCACCAGGGCCGAAGCCAAGACTTATGGTTGAAGAAGCAAATGGTTCAAGTTTTGAAACTGTCGGTTCCATTCGTGGAAGAGAGAACCCATCCTATGAGGTGCTTCCTCTTACAGTTTCATCTCCCGAGGAGGTGAGCCTGAGATTCACATTCACTGATGTCTCCCAGAGACTTGACTATATACGGTTTGGGAAGAGAAACAATGCTCCATATCATATAAAACCCTGTCCACTTGTGGCTGCTACCCACTCTGACATTGGTTCTGTCAAGCAGAAACTACTTATTGATGATGAGAACTATGCAGAACTTCTTCCCTGTGATACGATAACACTTGAGTTTGCAGTTGTTGATATAGAACCTGGATGGGTGAGAGATTTTGTGTTTGTATCAAATGGATATTATGTAACAGAAGGCAAAGGCGGTTCACAGACTGCATATAGCAGTATTCCTTTGGTTCATTCTCTATCACTATATCCAAATCCAGCAAAGAATGATATGAATATCAGATTTGGTATACCGAGAGAAGAGAAGGTCTCTCTTAAAATTTATGATGTATCAGGCAGAGAGGTAAAGATGCTTGTAGATGACAGACTTGAAGCAGGTTATCATATTATAAAATTGGATAGTGAGAATCTTCCCTCTGGCATCTACTTCGCAAGGCTTGTGACCAATAACTATGAGGCGACAAAGAAGCTCGTGCTGATGAAGTAGACTCATATAGTCGCGTGGGGTCGTGTAGTAAAAAATCGGGTTAAATGACCTTGTATACGAGAATGTTCGGGAGAAAGAGATATTATGAACCCGTGAGGGAGACTTCTAATGTAAGTCTCCGAAGGTGATGAAACATCAAAAAAGATAAATAAGCAGGTTGAAAGGATCGAGAAAATATTAAAACGGATTGATAGTGAATGCCTTGACATCGAGAAGGTTAGAGATTTTTTGAAGAAGCATCGGGAATGATAGAGGTCTCTGAAAAAATACCCAGAGACCTCTGATGAATTACTTGACAAGAGGGGATTTTTGTATTATGATATTAATAGTGATTTTTTAAATAGAAAACTTGCTTCCAATTTCGGGAGTTAAAAGTCCTTTTCTTTTGTGCGAGGTTTGTAAGGTTCGTTTAGGATAGCCTTACGTATCAATTTACACGCAGGGTAAATGGGTTTTTTAAAACAACAATGAGTAAGCTCTATAAGGAGGGAAAAAATGAATAAAAAGGCTTTGAGATGGTTGGTGTTGGTCCCCTTTGTTTTAGGGATAGGTTCCAACACCCAAGCAATAGGACAAAGAGTAGAAGAACACAAAACTCAAGCGGATACTACGAAAAAATTTGTATCTGTTGAGGAAACAATGAAAGAACTCGTTGAAAAGGGTATAAGAAATGAAAAGCTACATGTTCCTGAACTCATCGAAGAATTAAGAATAGCGATTCCAGATACATCCGCGAAGGGCTCTGGGATAATATGGCGGCTAGAGAAGTCAAGAGATCTACGAGCCTTACCAGTACTTTGTGAGGCTCTGTTAAATGCCAATCGAGCAATTCTAAGAACCGAGGCAGCGAGTGCTATAGCCTATATTGAAGACTATAATAAGGATACTACCGCATTGCCAATCCTTCGAGAAGCACTAAGGGACTCAGTCACAGATGTAAAACTTCACGCTGCACTTAGCTTAGTTTTCCTTGGCGATAAGATATACCCTTTGGAAGTCCTAACAGCTCTTGCCAGGGGTGAAAATATGGAAAATTGGACTGTGGATTGGGGAGGGTATATGGGGTTAGAGAATGCGACGGATGAGGAGATTAAAAAGCAAAAAGAATATTTTAAAGAAACTATGCGCAGAAGAGCAATAGAAACACTTGGCATAATTGGAACAGAAGCATCCTACAAAGTTTTGAAAGAGATAATTTCCAAATGCAGCGACGAGAGTATCCACTACGGAGACAAGATACTTAATGTAAGCGAATATGCCAAAGAAGTATTTGAAAAGGCGCAAAAGGGAGATCTGCCATGCAAACCGTAATACTAAAAGTTATAAAAAGGATATTTGTTCTGTTATTGATTACTTTTATTGCTCCAACCTTCTTATTTTCAATTCCATATGATCGAGATGCAGTCGCTACTTATGCTGACACTTGGTGGGATGATAGGAATCCTAATTATAATAATTATAGTCCTAACGATTGTGCAAATTTTGTATCACAATGTCTTATTGCAGGCAGAGTTAACCTATCTGAGGGTCCTGGAGTTGATGACAAGGGATGCATCCCCAATTGTGATAACTTAGATTATAACTTATACTGGTACCAGAATGCGGAATGGAACACCATTACTTATCCTTCTACTAATGTTCCCAGCAATCTTACTAAAGGAGATGTCATTATTTTTGGTGATGTAAGTGGTGACCGGTATAAACACAGTGTTATTGTGGTGGGTGGGACTGGTAGCAATGTTTATTGTGATGCTCATGATAATGATAGATGGCACAAATCTATAACGTGGTGGTATGGTGATGGGGAGGATCAATTTGGAAGAGCAAATTTCTATCACATGCCTAATGAACTCGGCATTGAGGAGTATTACATTCAGGTCAATTCTCCAAATGGAGGGGAGGTCTGGTATTATGATGAGACACATAATATCACATGGAATACAGGAACTCTTGCGGAGACTCCCGCCGATAGTGTTATTATCCACTATTCTACAGATGGAGGTTCTACTTATCCCTACAGGATAGCAAAGGTTGTAAATAGTTCTGGAGATTTTCCATGGTATGGAAGTTACTCATGGACTATACCGAGAAACCCATCTACCAGCTGCAAGGTCAGGGTGAGAGGTTACTTCCAATCAGATCCCTATTACCACGGTGATGCAAGCGATGATAACTTCACTATAAAAAATCCTTTGTATCTTTCTGGATGGATGGAATGGATAAATCCTCCTAAATCTCCTAAATCAGGAGTTGAGCCAATGGATGTCAATCATTATCGTGCCCATCTCTACTGGACTTTTAACGCCTCTTACACTCCCTCCCTTTATGGGCTCTATCGCAAACTTAAATATCCCCTACCCGGGGATCCTACCGGCTGGGTGAGAATATACTATGGTAGCAACAAATCTTATGTCGACCCTTACGATTTTCAGCTGGGTAGTGGTGCCTGGTATTATGTTAGAGCCTACATTACAGGGGTCCCCTATATCCAATCGAATACTATCTACCTTGCTCCTGGTATTCAAACTTCTTCATTTATCTATGTCTGGGATGGAAAGGAATTTATTGAGGACAGCAATATCCTTGCAGGATCCGGGAATGAAGAAATCGAGGAAGACTGGTGTAAACTGAGGGAAGGGCCTGTTGAAGAGGGCAATAGATACAGATTGCAGATAAGAGAAGAGGGTAATGAATATTCATTCTTTGATAAGGTGAGGTTTATGGCAATCGACCATCCTGACAGCATTGAGATATTTGTTACACCAGATGGTGATATTGTCCCTGTTTCTTCTATGATCGCTTCTCAATCGGTTATGGGGGAGAATGAAGTGGATTATACAAGTCATCTTCTTAATAATGATAATATTTATGTTGAAGCAAATGAGGTTGATAAGATTACCGGGGTACTTCCTCTTACAGTCTCCTCTGAGGATGAGAGTCTGAGATTTATATTCACTGACGGCTCTCGGATACTTGACCATATACGATTTGTAAAGAGAAACAATGCTCCATATCACATAAAACCCTGTCCTCTTGTATCCGCTACCCACTCTGACATTGGTTCTGTTAAGCAGAAGCTATTAAACGATGATGAAAACTATGCAGAGCTGCTTCCCGGTGATACGATAACACTTGAGTTTACCGCAGTTGATATAGAACCTGAATGGGTGCGGGATTTTGTGTTTGTCTCAAATGGGTACTACATCACAGAAACTGAAGGCGGTGGAGCCCAGACTGGGTATAGCAGTATTCCTTTGGTTCATTCTCTATCACTATATCCAAATCCAGCAAAGAATGATATGAATATCAGATTTGGTATACCGAGAGAAGAGAAGGTCTCTCTTAAAATTTATGATGTATCAGGCA
>JAYENM010000170.1:0-2580 GCA_034722095.1 Caldifarciminota bacterium
TACCTTACTGCAAGGGTAGCCAAGGAAATTGAGCATAGAATTAAGACAAAAGAAAGTTGGAATAAGACCATTTCAGTTCCCGTAGATATATTTCATGAACAAACTGCGGTATGAACTATATGATTAGAACGTGTAAACGTTAGAAGGTGGGAAAGATAAAGAGCAGAGGGCAGAAATACCAGGGGATGAATAGGATGATCCCTGCGGGATGGGATGGGAAAGACAAAAGGATGATTGCCCCGATGAAATCCGCTACGCTCGTCATGGACATGAATTTCATGGGGTAAAGATGAATAGGATGGGATGGAAGGGAAAAGACAGGGGTCAGCCGTCTACGCACCCGCCGTGCCAAGGAGGTCGGAGATCGGAAGTCAGAGGGCGCCCCGGTGAAATGCGCTTCGCTGTCGTAAACGAATTTCACCCCAGTACGATAGCGCCTACCTACGGGGCAGGCAGGAGAGTCTGGGGGTCGGGAGAGTCTGGGGGACGTCCATTGGTTTATTGGTTTCTTATTATTTGGACAGAAACCAACAGGGCCGCATCCCAGTTAAATAAAAGCGAGAACATTTAACGGGATAAATCTTACATATTAACTTTTACCTTATGTTGAGCCGGACAGGATATCTTCAGAAGAGGCGAATACGAGTTATAAGGTGATTTATTGCGTAGCAAGTTTAAGTTAAGATTTAACCACCAAACTCCGCTCTGCGAGCTACGCACGGCAGGCAGACCCACCCCAGTATCATCTGCCGGAGCTACGGGGCAGGCACAGACGGACACGGACACAGACATTTTTTATAAAAACTAAGTTCACAGGGCGGATTAAACTGCGAGCAGTAAGCTAATCTTCTGTTATTTAAATTGTAGTTCAAACTTAGCGGCTTTGCGGCTTTGCGCGAGGGAATAAGGGAAAATGGGCGTTAAAATATTGTTGAGAGCAATGTTTATCTTTTGGGCTCTGGCTGTTGCTGCTTTGTCTATTATATCGCATCCGGGCAGTAAAGATCTATTGATGGCTGTTAAGGTTACAAGCTCGGGTTTCGTTGTGCATGGTATTGCTTATTTTGTGGGTATGTGGTTGTGCTTCCTGGCTTTTGAAAAGAAGATAAGCGGAGATCGGATGACGGAACAAGGGGATCTATCGCAAGGGATGATTGCCTTCGGCAAGGATGATTCGCTTCGCGAAGGATGGATGGATGGTAAATGCGGGATGATCACTGCGGGAATGGATGGAAAAAATAAAGGACGGAGGTCCGGGGTTACTTTTATTTGGATGTCCGGGTTGTTGATTTTTCTCTTCAGTGTTGTTTTGGAAGTTGTGCAGTTTTATCTGCCTTACCGGACTTTTAATTGGTGTGATGTTGTTGGGAATTGTTTGGGAGTAGCGTTTTTTGTTGTTATAATGTTAAAACAAACGTTGAAACGTGGGAAAATAAAAAAATTAGAATGTTAGAACGTGAGAAAGTGGGAAAGTTAGAACGTTAAAACGTAAGACCTTTGCATAACACCCACTTTTGTTTTGTCCAATTTTGGTCATTGCGAGGAGCAAAGCGACGTGGCAATCTCGTGGCTTAAATGTGTTATGAGATTGCTTCGCTTCACTCGCAATGACAACAATGGTGTTATGCAAAGGTCTCAACGTGTGAACCTGAGGAACGTGGTGGTTATGGCGAAGAAAACTTACATTTCTCCTTTTACTTTAGCTGTTTTTGATTTTTTGCTGCTTAATATTTCGTTCTTCGGGATGAATTATTGGAAAAGGAGGACCCTTGAGCTTTCTTTGCTGTATTTTAAATTACTGATAGCGTTTTATTTTATCTGGTTGTTTGTTTCGCTATTTACAAAGAAATTCCGGTTTGACTTTTATAAAAGCTATCGGGCGTTGATGCTTCTGCTTACAAGGTCAACGATATATGTGGTCTATTGCTTGGCTCTTATGGTGGTTGTGTTGGGGCTGCATGGATTTTCAAGGCTGCAGGTCTTTGGGACGTGCGGTCTTTTTTTTATTGGGGAGGTAATAATATTTTCGTTTTGTTATGTAATGATTCACAGGGCAAAAATTGCTTATGCAGGCACAGATTATTCCACGCCAAAACCAAAACCAAAGCCAAAACATGTACTCGTTTTATCTGCCAGTGATTTTCTCTTAGTCACGTTTGTATTCTTTATCGTGAACTATTTTAAAAGGGGCACGTTTGACCTTTCCCCTGAATATGAAAAACTGCTCCTTGTCATATATGGCCTGTGGTTTGTCACCGCCTTTATTACAAGAAAGTTTGATCCTGGTTTTCGCAATTATTACTATGCCATGGCGCAGTGGACAAAGGCGGTTGTTTTCATGGCCGCGACAGTGGCGGTTTTTGTTTTCGCGTTCGGGCTTTTCCATTATTCAAGGTTTCAGGTATTTGGATTTTTTGTTGTTCTGATTTTAACTGAGTCTGTACTTTATTATATCTATTATGTCAGGAAAGCTAATGGGAAAAACGGGCACGATATTGAATCAATTGAGGAGATAAAGACTGCAATAAAACAGGAGAATCTGTCTCTTGAGATAGATATAGGGGAATTGCGCTCGCGACT
>JAYENM010000171.1:0-2578 GCA_034722095.1 Caldifarciminota bacterium
GTTACGGGTTGTGCACATCCTGGAATAGTGAATATAGTGAGAAAGGCAAAGGAATTGTTAAATAAAAATATATATCTGGTGTTGGGAGGATTTCACCTGATGGCTTATTCTGAGAAAGAAGTCAAAGAGATTATCAAGGAATTAGAGGAGCTGGGCGTTGAGAAGATTGCCCCAAGTCACTGCACGGGAGGAAGACCAATAGAACTATTTCGGGAGGCATGGGGAGAAAATTTTCTTGACCTTGGGTGTGGAGCAGTATTTAAAGTTAGGGCTTCCCAGAAGCCATTTTAATCCAAGGCCAACAAGCAAAGCTGATACCGAGTCAAAGGAAAAATCGATAGTGAGTTGTTCTGGTTTAGCTTTAACAAGAGACAAGGAATTTTTTTTATTTTTTATTCTCGTACAAGTCTCGTTCAGTCCCTGTTGAAAATAAAAAAACAGAGATAAAAGAGACTTTAATATAATCTCAAGATCCGTATGGACAGTGACTTGTAAGAGACTTTCAAAAGACAAAGATATATTTTTGTTTTAAAGAATCTCTTATAGTCTCTTAAGTTCCCTGTTAAAAAAAATAACAACAACGGATTGGAATTAAGGCGTCAGCCTTTTATGGAGCACTATTGCATAGTGCTACCATTTATATAAAACTCTTTCCATACGGATGCTGTGCAACGGGTGAATTCAAAAATCCTTACGGATTAACTCCAGATTAAAGAAAAAAATGATCTCAAGATCCGTATGGGCAGGGATTGTTTCTCTTTCAATCTCTTAAGTTCCCTGTTAAGAAAACAAACCACAGATAAACACACCTGTCTACCGACAGGTAGAGATGTACACAGATAAATAAAGAAAATATCTTTGAAATAAATAATCCGTGTTAATCAGCATAAATCAGTGTCAAATCTATTAAATCTGTGTAACCAGCGGTCTCTGGCTATTTTCCAGAGACCTCAAAAAAGACTTGACACCCTATGATTTTCGTGGTATAATACAAATATCACAATCAATTGAGTTCTCTGACAGAATAGAAATCGAACTTGTGGTGTCAGGTCACAGACTCGCATGAGAGTTGCTTTACGGCGACCTTCGGTATACCCTCCTGACACAGAACGCTACTTTTATAATTACCTTGTATTATATTTCGTATTGGTGCTAAAAATAGCACTTTTGAGAAATAAAATGCAATATATTGAGTTATGAGCAGGCTTTTTATGTTAAAAAAATCGGTGTAATGCTATGAAATAGAATGACTTAAAGAGAACTGACACCAATATATCAACTTATCCAACTTTTTGAACACTGTATGTGGTATATTTAGAGTGAATAATCTTCCATTGGGGTGAATATAATGCAAGACGGATATACCAATTCAAAAATACCTGGGGGTATCTCGAAAGACAATAGAAGGCTGCTTGACCTTTTAAACCGAAAGCAAAAAGGGCCTTTCAAAATATCCGATGCCGTTGAGATATTGGGAATAAGTTACCCCAAAGCAAGCCGTCTTCTTGCTTATTGGACATCCCGGGGATGGCTGGCACGAGTCCGTAAAGGCCTTTATATAACCGTTCCTTTGGGAGCAATAAGCCCTACTGAGCGAAAAGAGGACCCTTGGGTAGTTGTAGCTCGAATTTTTGAACCATGTTATATCGGCGGCTGGAGCGCATGTGAGCACTGGGGTTTAACAGAACAAATCTTTAAAGACATTGTAGTCTTTACATCTCAAAAAGTGCGAGAGAGAAAAAAACACATTCAAGATACTCTATATATCATAAAAGTTGTGCAGAAGGAAAATTTATTCGGCACAAGCATAGTCTGGAGACAACAAACGAAAACAAGAGTTTCTGATCCATCCCGAACATTGATCGATATTTTGGATGATCCTTCTATTGGTGGAGGTATGCGACATATAGTAGATGTGGTGAAGCAATATTTTGAAGGAGAATATAAAGACGAGGCCAAACTACTTGAATATATGAAACGGTTGAATAATCGAACAGTCTATAAGCGGCTTGGTTATATCATTGAGACCTTAAATCTTAAATTTCCCCATATCATCGAAACCTGCCGATTAAACCTTAGTAAAGGTTATTCTACTTTTGACCCTACCGTTTCTGCCAAGGGGCGTTTTTTGCGACGCTGGAATCTGCGAATCAACGTAACAATAGAATGACACGATAGAGACAAATGATTAGTCATGAAGATATTAAAAATTTAGTTAGTGAGTGGCACTTAAGAGAAGATATTATAGAAAAGGACTATGTGATTGGTTGGGTACTTTGGGGAATAGGTTCTGATCCTGACATTAGCTATAAGTGGTTTTTTAAAGGGGGAACATGTATCAAAAAATGTTATATTGAAACCTATAGATTCTCTGAAGATTTGGATTTTACAGTATTGCCCAATGGACCTATTAAGCTTGAAGAACTATTGCCAGTTCTTAATAGGATTTTAAAGCGTGTAGCAGAAGAATCAGGCATCGACTTTTCTGTAGCCACGCCAAGACTTAAACAAAGAGAATCTCCTTTATCTGTAGAGGGTCGTATTTACTATCGAGGCCCTCGCAATGCACCAACTCCAG
>JAYENM010000172.1:0-13174 GCA_034722095.1 Caldifarciminota bacterium
GAATCCTTTCAGCCATGGTTGAAACGAGAATATATTTGATGCAAGTACGGACAGGGCAACCATGGAAATGTTCGTTCCTACCAGAACAGTAGAAAGAAATCTTTTGGGATTTTTCAAAAATCTGTAGGTAAAATCCGCTTCTCTTTTTACCGAACTCCACCCTCTCAATTTTATCATATCGCATGATGTGAATGCGATTTCAGCAAGGGTAAAGAATGCACAGGAAACAAGTAATATGATAGCAGTAGCCCACATAAAGTTTATACAATCCTTTTGAGAATATCATCCAATGTGACAACTCCGTCTACACCGCCATATTCATCTACACATATAGCTATGTGAGTTCTTTTATTTTGAAAATTCTCTAATAGTTCTGACAGTCTCATACTTGATGGAATAAACATTGCATTCCTTTTTAATCTCTTCACTGATATATTACCTGGACGTCTGGAGTAAAGATATGGAAGGACATCCTTTATATAAAGCACACCGGTTATATTGTCTATGTTGTCTCTAAAAAGTGGAATTCTGGAGTGCAGATGTCCTGTTATTATTGACGAAAGCGGAGTGCTCTCAGCCAATGCCTGTATATTCTTCCTCAGGGTCATAATATCCTCCGCGGTGATCTCTTTCAGGGATAACACTCTTTCTGCAAATCTCCTTTCTTTTTCAGTTACATAACCTTCCTCTTTAGCAAGATTTAACATCACCTTGAGTTCGTACAATGTGAGATTTGTCTCGTCTCTTTTCCAGAATCTATCCATTCCAAAAGTTATAAGAAAAATAAAAGGAGTAAAGATCTTTTTGAAGAGAAGCAAAGTGAATATTCCTTTTCTCGTTACAATTTCTCCGAATCTTGCTGATACGAACTTTGGAGCAACCTCGCCAAAACACAGAATTATGAATGCGATGCATAGGGTTATTATTGTCATATCCTGTGGGGATAGTGTCCCGATAAATCTGGCGATGGCTATAGCTGCGAGGTAGGAAATAGTTATATTTACAAGGGTATTACCGAATAGTATTGTGGGCAACAAGGTATGTGGCTCATTCAGGATGGAGAATCTGCGGGACTCCTCGGCGAGTTTTTTTCTGGTAAGTGAGGAGAGTGAAAATATAGCAGTTTCGGAACCCGAGAAAAAGGCAGAAAAACATAACAACAAAAGGAGCAAAAGTATTTGAAAGGCAGTAAACATATGATGGTTAAATCATGAGGTGTGGGTGATGAACAATTTATTCGCGTACTCTTCCTGTTTTTCTTCTATCAGTTTATCATCTCCATACCCGAGTGCGTGTAGAACGCCATGCGCAGTGAGAATTGCAAGTTCAAAATCAAGCGTTTCTTTTCTTGCCTTTGCCTGTTCGACTGCCCTATCATAGGAGATATAAATATCTGCAATTTCTCTATTCCTTGCTTCGTCAGGCAGAATAAAGCACATACAATCAGTAGGATAATTCCTTCCAAGATACTCTGAATTGAGTTTCTTTATGTAACTATCATCTGTATACGTGATCTCTATCCGGAGTTTAGAAGGAGCACCTTCGCATGTTAATATACCATCTACAAGCCTCTCCAGAGCATTTACATTTATGTCATATCTACCGGGATTTATAAATATCTCGCGCATTGTGTAGTAATAATAAAAACGACGAGTATATATTATTTTAGCACATATATTTCAGATTGTCAAGTTTTTTATCAACGGATTAAACGGATAACAGGGCAAAAACCACAAAGGCACGAAAAACACGAATAAGGTAAATATTAAATGAAGATAGGTGGTAGGTATTGGTCGTTGGGTCATTGGGTATTGGAATTTGACATTTTATTGGAAATTGGAAATTTGACATTCTAAGTGGTGTCTTGGTGTCTTAGTGTCAATAATCTAATAACCCAATGACCTAATGACTTAATGACTCAATGACCTAATAACTTAGTTACCCTAATAGCCAGATAACCTGCGGTTAATTTTTACTTGATTGCATATAAAGTATAAAACACGAATATCATTTACCCTGTTAGATAACTCCATATCTAACAGGACAGGTTAACAAATTGCACGAATTTCTTTTATTTTTGAGATGTTTTTATGTTATTTGTGTGTATTCGATTGACCTGCCCCGCACCTATGCCCCGCACCTAATAGGTACGAGGGTATGCACAGGTGCGGGGTGAATGTAATTCGTGGTGTCTTTTTACTTGACTTTTTTAAAGAGGTGTGTTATAATACAACAAATACAGGGTAATATTTGTAGAATTCTCTGTTCAAGTGAAAATTCATACCTCTGTTGATATGAATTGTTTTTTTATAGATTAAGGGAGGAAGAGCTATGAAATATGTTTACTTCTTTGGAGAGGGAGATAAGAATATGAAAACCGTTCTCGGTGGAAAGGGTGCTGGGTTACATGAAATGACAAGGATTGATATTCCGGTGCCTCCTGGGTTTACCATAACAACCGAGGCCTGTGTATATTATTTTACACACAATAATACATCACCAGAGGGATTGAAAGAAGAGGTAAAGCGAGCGCTTAATAGACTGGAAAAACATATGCACAAGAAGTTTGGCGACATTGACAACCCGCTTCTTGTTTCTGTTCGTTCAGGTGCAAGGGCCTCTATGCCTGGCATGATGGACACCATTTTAAATCTTGGACTGAACAGGAATACAATGGATGGACTGATAAAGAATACGGGGGATAAGAGGTTTGTATACGATTGCTACCGTAGATTATTACACATGTATGGTAATGTTGTTCTGGAGATTCCGCACGAGGAATTTGAAGAGATTCTTACCGAATTGAGGCAGAAGGAAGGGGTGAATCTTGATTCAGAATTATCTTCCGAATCCCTCGGTGAACTTGTCAAGAAATATGAAGAGATAATAAAGAAGCACGGGAAAACATTTCCGGATGACCCTGTAGAGCAGTTATGGGGTGCTATAGAGGCAGTATTTAGATCCTGGAACAATGATAGGGCAAAGGAATACAGGAAACTCAATAATATACCAGAAGACTGGGGAACTGCTTGCAATGTGCAGACTATGGTATTTGGCAATATGGGCGAGAATTCCATGACCGGTGTTGCATTTACACGCAACCCTGCAACCGGTGAAAATCTGTTCTATGGCGAGTGGCTTCCAAATGCACAGGGGGAGGATGTTGTAGCAGGTATACGCACACCTCATTCGCTTTCTGTGGTTGAAAAAGAGAAGAGTCATTCCTCTCTACCATCTCTTGAAGAACTGTTTCCTGATACATACAGAGAACTCTGCGCTATTCGTGAGAAGCTGGAGAAGCATTTCCGGGATGTGCAGGATATAGAGTTCACGATGGAGAAAGGCAAGCTTTTTATTTTGCAGACCCGCAACGGTAAGCGCACGTCTCTTGCAGCTGTCAAGATAGCAGTTGATATGGCAGATGAGAATCTTATAACTGAGGAAGAGGCAATTATGAGGGTAGACCCGAAAGATATAGACCTTCTTCTTCATCCCATGATAGACCCGGATGCAAAGGTAGAGGTTGTTGCACGAGGCCTGCCGGCATCTCCCGGAGCTGCGACCGGCAAAGTGGTCTTCTCTTCAGAGAATGCAGTCAAAATGAAGGAGAAAGGTGAAGGGTGTATTCTTGTGAGAATTGAGACGTCTCCCGAGGATATAAAAGGAATGGCAAGTGCAGAGGGTATTCTTACCCAGAGAGGAGGGATGACATCACACGCAGCTGTTGTCACGAGAGGAATGGGTAAACCCTGTGTTGTTGGATGTGAATCTATAAATATAGACTATAAGAATAAATTGTTCAATTCGAAGAATGCTGTGCAAAAGGGCGGGACTATAATAAAAGAAGGAGCTGAGATGACTATAGATGGTGCTACTGGTCGCGTGATAAAGGGCAATGTTCCCAAGATAAAGGCATCACTCTCAGGCGAATTCGGGAGGTTACTCTCCTTTGCTGATAAGGTGAGGAGGCTGGGCGTGAAAACGAATGCGGATACACCACACGATGCTAATATTGCACGGGATTTCGGGTGTGAGGGTATTGGGCTATGTAGGACTGAACATATGTTCTTTGGAAAAGAGCGAATCAAGGCGGTGAGAGAGATGATTATAGCGGGCACGAGAGAGGAAAGAGAAAGAGCCCTTGCAAAAATTCTTCCAATGCAGAAAGAGGACTTCAAGGGAATTTTTCGCGTTATGGATGGTCTCCCTGTTATCATAAGGACACTTGACCCACCTCTGCACGAATTTTTGCCAAAGGAGGAGACCGCTATCAGGGAACTTGCAAGAAAGATGAATGTGGAGCCCAAGGTTATAGAGGAAAAAGTGAGGGCATTGTCAGAGGTAAACCCCATGCTCGGACATCGTGGGTGCAGACTCGGAGTAACATATCCTGAAATAACTGCAATGCAGGCAAAGGCGATATTTGAAGCTGCATGCGAGGTTACTAAAGAGGGGATAAAGGTTATTCCAGAGGTGATGATTCCAGTAGTCAGCAGTGTAGAGGAGTTTAAAAATCAGAGGGATGTGGTAGAGGAAGTTGTGAAAGAGGTTACGAAGGAACAGGGAATAGAGATAAAGTATATGATAGGTACAATGATTGAGTTGCCGAGAGCAGCACTTACAGCAGGTGAAATAGCAAAGATAGCAGACTTCTTCTCATATGGTACAAACGACCTCACACAGACCACATTTGGTTTCTCAAGAGATGATGTTGCAAAGATACTTGACAGTTATATACAAAACGGAATTCTAAGTTACGATCCGTTCCAGACCCTGGATGAAAAGGGTGTTGGGGAACTCATAAAAATAGGGCTTAAAAACGGGAGGATGACAAATCCGGAACTCGAGGTCGGAATATGTGGTGAGCATGGAGGCGACCCGAAATCCATAGATTTCTGTGAGAGAACAGGATTGGATTATGTTAGCTGTTCGCCTTACAGGGTGCCTGTTGCAAGACTTGCTGCAGCCCAGGCAAAGATAAGAAATAGCAGGTAAGAACGGCATATTTTTCTTGACTTTTTTCTTTTATTGTGTTATAATATTTTTCCCCTAAAATGCCCGCCAGACGGTGAGTAACCATAAAGCTTATCGATGGTTATACGGTGGGGAGGTTATAGCACTTCAGATTCTTAAGGGTATGAGTGAAATTGCATCTACATTGGAAAGTCCGTCTGATTCAGAAAGGACGCTTAAGATAAGTGTTTCTTCATCTCTTGTCGCCAAAAAAGAGAAAGAGCTTTTAAGTAGATACTCAAAAGAGGTCTCTATAGATGGATTTCGAAAGGGTAAGGTGCCTATCTCCATTATAAAGAAAAGGTTTGGAGATGCATTAAAAGAAGAGGCGGTAGAGGGTGTATGCAGAGATGCATACATCGAGGCGATAAGGGGAAAGGGGATAATTCCGCTGACAAGGGCTCAAATAGGTAATATAAAGCAAGCTGAAGATACACTCTCATTTACCGCATCCTTTGAGGTGATTCCCGACGTGGATATCGATTACAAGGATATTACTGTCGAACTTCCGATTCCTTCGATAACAGATAAGGATATTGACAGGGTAATAGAGGAAATGAGGATTTCCTATGCCACCTATATACCTGTTGTAAGGGTGTCTGCACCTGGTGATTATCTGGTAATAAACTATAATTATTTGAAAGAAGAGAAGGGACTACTCCGGCCTGATACAGTTACCAACTTTGGCTTCATTCTTGGTTCGAATGTAGTCCCAGATGAGTTTAACAAAAAACTGGTCGGCAGGAGACCGGGTGAGAATGTAGAGGTAAATATCCGCTATCCGCTTGACTATAAAGAGTCATCCATTGCGGGGAGGGAGATTACTTACAACATTATGGTAAATGAGGTAAAGGAGGTAAAACTTCCGCCAGTTGATGATGAGTTTGCAAAGATATGCGGATTCCAAAACATAGAGGAACTGAGAGAACATGCAAGGAAGACACTTTCTGAAAGGGTTGATGCACAGATAAAAGAGATACTCCCCGGGGTAGTTCTTAACAAACTTGTAGAGCAGTGCCAGTTTGCTCCGCCGAAGGTGTTTGTTGACATTGCGTATGAGGATTGGCAGGATGATGTAAAGAATGGAAGAGTTAACTCTATGGACGAAAAGGAGATGGGAGAGAGAGCGGTCTGGGATGCAAAGGCAAAGGTCATTCTTTCTATGATAGCGGATAAGGAAAATTTGACGGTGACAGACGAGGAATTGAAGGAAATCCTGATAAAGTCGCTTTCGCCTGCAGAGGTAAAGACGGTTTTTAAAGACACTGATCGTCGGGACTACATAAGGGCATATCTCAGGAGAGGAAAGGCACTTGACCTGGTAGTAAAAAACGCGAAGGTTGAATACGCAGAAAAAGTCGATAGGCATAAGACTGACGACCAGAGACCAGAGAGCCCAAAATTGATATTAAGTCATTAATGTAGGGCAAGCAACAAGCAGGAGTAACTTCATCCAATACGGATGTTGGGCAAGGGATAAGTGTCGTAAGGATGGTTACGATTATTACAATCCCAATAGTCAATAGGAGGAGTTTATGAATCTTGTTCCGATAGTTGTTGAATCGTCTGGAAGAGGAGAGAGGGCATACGACATATTCTCGAGGTTGCTGAAGGACAGAATAATAATTCTCGGCAGCGAGATAACAGAGAGGGTATCTTCGAGTATCGTGGCACAGCTTTTATTCCTTGAGGCCGAGGATTCGCATAAGGATATACATCTCTACATAGATAGTCCCGGGGGTATCATATCTTGCGGTCTTGCAATATATGATACCATTCAGTATATCAAGGCAGATGTTTCGACGATATGTATGGGAATGGCAGCTTCTTTAGCCGCTGTTATACTTGCTTCGGGGACTAAAGATAAAAGGTTTGCATTACCTCACTCCAGGATCCTTATTCATCAACCCATGGGCGGTATGTCCGGTCAGGCTGTTGATCTTGCTATACATGCGAAGGAGGTTACGAGGGTGAAAGAAGAATTGAATCAAATACTTGCGTTTCATACGGGCAAAGATGTGAAAGAGATTGAACGGGATACGGACAGAAACTTCTGGATGGATGCACAAGAGGCAAAGAAATACGGGATAATAGACGAAGTGATAGTGAAAAAGGAGAAGAAATAGCAGTATAAAATAGAAGTGGGGTGTGTTATATGCAGAAGACCTGTTCATTCTGAGCAGATTAAATATCCGGGGCTGTAGTTCAGTTGGGAGAACGCTTGACTGGCAGTCAAGAGGTCACGGGTTCGAATCCCGTCAGCTCCAATAGTTAGTTTGTTAGTTGGATAGTTGGTTAGTTTGTTAGTTGGATATAAGAGGATAAATAGATTAAATTTTCAATATTTATCAACAGGGGAGGGACATGTATAAGAAAATCTTGTTACTGTCTCTTGTAATATTGACAGTTTTGGCATGTCAGAGGGGTGGAGGATATCGTGACATGGCAATGATAACGGACGCTAAGAGAAGCCTGAGGGGGGTGAAGAATGCACTTGAGGAATACTGGGTTGATAATGCAACCTATCCTGAAGAGGGAGCAGACTTAGAGGCCGTTTTAAAACCATATTTTTTGAGGGTGAGATACAAGGAGAATGAAGATGCTGCAATACACGCAGCAAGTATACAGAATGCGAGAAATCAGCTGGATAATATAACGAACCTGCTGGCGAATGTCAAAAGGCAGATAGTTCCCCGCCTTGATTCCTGTTTACAGAAAGAGATGCTTTCCCATATGGAGAGAGTTGGAAATCTTATTTCCCATTACATGCTGGAGATTGAAGCAATAGAGATGCCACCGATGGAGGTAGATGCTAAGAATGAGTTTAAGGAGATGCTGGATATCCTGAAAGAGGTGGATCCTGGACTGGTCGTTTCGGAAATCGATGACAACCTTGTACAAAAAGGCCAGGAGATAATTCAGTCATTGGACGAACTGAAAAAGAGGATGGCAGAGCGACTGCTTGATTCAGTGAGGGTAGCGAATGCAACATATAAGGCAGATGCGATATCCAGGACATTCAAGGTCTACGAAGCATACCTTACCCACCAACCCCTTGCTCAAGCAGAGGTTGTTATCCCGGAGAGGGAATTTGAGAATATAGAGACCGTACTCGATACATTAGCGTTTGACTCACTTCTTATACAGGTTATGGAAGATATAAGAGGGGGTATTAATCAATACAGATCACTGGAGATGCGGAAGGATGATATGGCTGTACTGCTGAGCGCAATTCAGATGATTGAAAGGGCTACAGCAATAATGTCAAAGTACGAAGGCACTATAAGAAAGAATGTACGGACATCGGCGATAATTCTGGAGGCAAATGTAGCCCTGCACAAGATGGCAGAAGCCATTGAATCTTACAGAAGAGAGAATGGTACCTATCCACCTGAGGATGTTGCTCTGGATTCGATTCTACACCCGCATTTTATTGAGATTACCATGGGTGGCGACACAATAGACAGATACGAAGAGAACCTATCATATCTGGAAGGGTTTCCCTCCTATCTGGTCGTTGACCCTACAAGTAGATTTGAACTGAGGGCAAGGGTTGCTAACGAAGCCAGAACCCCTATATTCAGCCGGGTAGAAATCGTGTCGGATTGGAAAAAGGTAGTATCTGCGTTTGCTCAGGGACCCACATACAGAACAATCGACCCTGAAGTGACTTACTTTCTCACTGCAACGGCAAAGGATAGCAGAAGAACTCTGATTTGTGAGCGTTCACCTGTAAGGGAAGAGAAAAAAGCCAAAAAGTAAAGAGGGAGGTGTTATGAGGCGGAATATCGGAATAATATGGTGTACTCTTTTACTCATACTTGGGTGTGCACCGCAACCGAAGATAGAAAAACTGCCAGAGGAGAAAAAACCCACCGTATCCGAGGCAAAAAAATATCATTCCTCAGGGTTTGAGTATTTCAAGAATGGACAGTATGAGGATGCCATAAGGAATTATAAGCAGGCGATCGCCGAGAGCACGCTTTTTGTGGATGCGTATCTTGACCTTGCAAGAACATACACTGTGATACATAATTACGAAGAAGCTGAACGCACTTATCAGTGTCTTATCGACATCCTGCCGAATGAGCCAAATGGATACTATGGTCTTGGAAGACTGTATACAGAGGAAAGGAAATATGTACTTGCATTGCAGCAGTATGATAAAGCACTTGAGATTGACCCTGAAGATGCACTTGCTTTTTATGGTAAGGGCTATGTGAACGAAAAGGTGGGAGATACAGGAGAAGCACTCAGATATTATGAGAGGGCAAAGGAACTTGCACCGGATGATATTAATATCAGGTACAGCCTTGGCAAGTTGTATATGGAGCTTGAACGGTACAAAGACGGGATTCGGGAACTTGAGGCAGTTTTGCAAGAGCACCCGGAGGATATAGAGGTGAAACTGTTTTTGGGAGATGCATATGCGTCAGTAGGTCGGTATACAAAGGCTGAAGAGCAGTTCACTTACATAGTGGAGCAGTCCCCGGATTATGCAGTAGCCCGGGTGAAGCTTGGCAAGGTATATGTGGATATGAAGAAATACGCTGAAGCAATGGAAAATTACAAGAAGGCGATAGAGATAGATCCCGCACAGCCGAGTTTCTACTATCACTTAGTTGATCTACTTGTAAAACTCAAGAACTACACAGAGGCAAATACATATCTGAAGAAAGCATTTACGATTATACCTGATGATGCTATTTTAGTTGCTCTTTCAGGCGACCTTTATATAGCGAAAGCTGATGATGCCTTTAAAGTAAAAGACTGGGATACCGCTATATCCAATTATCAGATTGCAATCAATAACTATGATAAAGTTAAGACCTTGACAGATAGTCCGCATTGGGTTAGTTATGCAAAAAAAGGCATGAAGAGGGCACAAATTCAATTGAAGAAAGCAAAAGAGGAAAGATGGTGGGATAAAGGCAAATGATGGAGGGCTACGGAAACAATAAATTGAAGACACCTGTTCTGGTGTTAAATCAGAGCTACGAACCGCTTTCTATAACGAGGATGAGGAGGGCGGTAATTCTTTTATGGCTTGGGAAGGCAGAACTTGTTGAAAGTTTTGAATGGCAGATTCATACCTCCACTATGGCGTTTGACAGTCCCAGCATTATCCGTCTTCAGAGTTATGTCCATCTCAGACGTCCTGCAATCCCCCTTACAAGAAAAAATATTATGAAGAGGGATGGATATAGCTGCCAATATTGTGGGATAAAGGGTGTGCCAATGACCTGTGACCATGTCATTCCAAAGACCAGAGGAGGCGATGACTCCTGGGAGAATCTGGTATGTTCCTGTATGGAGTGCAACAACCGTAAGGGTAACCACACACCGGACGAGGCAGGTATAAAAATAATCAGAAAACCTAAACGCCCTCATTATTTCTTTATATTTCAAAGCTCTTTTAGGATACCGGATGAAAGGTGGAAGAATTACCTATTTTTAAATTAAAGCAAAATATATTTTTAATTGATGATTGAAAATTGACAATTTACTGTCTACTTCATTCCACTAAAAAATTCTCTTTGACCAGATTTGTCGTAGTATATGAATTATGCCGCAGATATTTATTGCAATAATCACCACCCTTTTGATAATTGCAGGGCTTGCTGGCACTGTCATCCCCTTTCTCCCCGGTGAACCTCTTATATTCCTTGGAAGTATTGTATACGGATTTGGTTTTGGGTTCGATAGAATTGGCAAGGGTATATATGTTGCCCTTGCGATTTTCTCTGCTTTTTCCCTTGTGGTGAATTATATTGCTACATCCATAGGCGCGAAAAAATTTGGTGCATCCAAATTCGGTCTCCTGGGTGCCATCGTTGGAGCATTTTTGGGTTTTCTTATAGGGAATATTACAGGTCTCCTTATAGGTCCATTTTTGGGAGCATTTATTGGTGAATTGCTGAGAGCAAGAAAGATAGAGAAAAGTGTAAAGGCAGGATTTGGGGCCGTGGTTGGGTTCTTTGCAGGAGCTCTTACCAGAGTTCTTGTGTCACTTGTAATGACAGGGCTTATAATTTACGGAATTCTTAAATGACATAAGTCAGAGAATAGTGTATCAGACGATCAGAGTACCTGCCCCGTTTTGGCGGGGTCAGTAGGAAGAAAATCAGAATATCAGGTAATCAGTGATCGGTCATCGGTGATCAGGTCATTGGCTACCCGATTAATAATTTAGTCTGCATTCGTAAATCCACCGATTACTGATAACCGATTACCGACTACCAGTCTTTTCTGATACTCTGCCCATCCCTACGGATCCGTATGGACTGATCTGCTGATACTCTGATACGCTTTTACTTGATACGCTGATAACCTGTTACTCTGCAACAAACCTTAGGTGCTGTCGTTCATTAGTACTCAAAGGATTTGTTTTAGTGACTCTGTCGCCTTTTCGAGATGTTTTTCCTTTATCCCTACAGTTATGGAGTTTATGGAAGTGCTTATCAATTCTATGTTTATATCATTATCGCCAAGCATAGAGAATATCTTTCCTGCAATCCCAGGAATTTTGCCCAATCCATCGTAGTACAGGGAGAGCATTGCCACTTCTTTATCAAAGGAAATCCGGTAGGGATAGAGTTTCTTAAGTATATTGACCACATTTTCGAGGTCATTCACAACTACAGCAAACGAAATATTCATAGTCCTGCCTTCACCGGGAATATATGATATAAGTTCTATGTTAATATTGTGTTCTCCGAGTGTGTCAAACAATTTTCCCGCCTCACCTGGCTTATCCGGTACCCCGTGAACTGTGACCCTCGCAATATTTTTATTCCCTCTTATCTCCATAATCCCCCCCTCTATAATATCAAATATCAAAATTTAAAATGCAAAATGATTGAGAATCTAAGTTTTGACATGGATTTATGCGGATATTTTAAAGTTATTGAGTTATTAGGTCACTAAGTTATTAAAGGGTCAATTGTCTGCTACTGTAGATAGTTAATGACCTAATTACCTAATAACTTAGTTACTGTCTTTATCGGTGTTATTCGGTGTTTAATAATATCTCTTTCAGGAAACTCCTGCCGTTTTCTATCTCCACTTTAAAGTAATCTGCAAGAGTTCTTGCAAGGTCGCTCATATTCCTCGTCTTCAGATTTATTCCCTGTCTTATCTTCTTACCGGTTATAAGTAACGGAACATACTCTCTGGAATGGTCTGTAGATGGGGTAGTCGGATCATTGCCGTGATCGGCAGTGATGATAAGCAGATCATTCTCTTTTAATTTCTCCAGACAGGAAGGTAACCATCTGTCAAATTCCATAAGCCCTTTTGCAAAGCCCTCTACATCATTGCGGTGTCCCCACAGCATATCAAAATCAACGAGTGTGGCAAATACAAGTCCATTCTTTACCCCGGGCATAGTTTTTAATACCGTCTCCATTCCTTCTCTGTTGCTTTTTGTATGAATTGAATCTGTGAATCCCTTTCCGCCGAAAAGGGTGTCAACCTTTCCTATACCCATAACAGAAAATCCGTTATCTTTGAGTATATCAAGAAGCGTGGGGGATGGGGGGATAAGCGAATAATCCTTCCTTTCGGGTGTTCTCTTGAAATTTCCTACAGTTCCGATAAATGGCCTGGCTATAACCCTGCCTATATCAGGAAATAATTTTCTTGCAATCTCACACATCCTGTACAGTTCCTGTAAAGACACTACATCCTTGTGGCAGGCAATCTGGAATACTGAGTCTGCCGATGTGTACACAATGGGATATCCTGTTTTAAGATGCTCCTTACCCAGTTGTTCGATTATAACGGTGCCGGAACAGGGACGACCGCCTAAAACCTTTCTTTTGATAGCCTTCTCAAACTTCTTTATCATATCATCAGGGAGACCTTCCGTAAATACAGGGAAGGGCTTGTCGAGTATAACGCCCATAAGTTCCCAGTGGCCAGTAATGGAATCCTTACCGGGAGATAATTCCTGTAGTTTGCCGTAGGATGCGAGAGGGGACGGGGATGGAGGAACATGCCTTATATCTGCTATGTTTCCGAGCCCGAGTTTTTGGAGCGTGGGGAGCGACAGGTCTTTATAAGCTTTTGCTATATTGGGTATGGTATCACTTCCCTCGTCGCAATAATCTGCAGCATCGGGTAATTCCCCGACACCGCATCCGTCCATTAGCAGGATTAA
>JAYENM010000173.1:0-2571 GCA_034722095.1 Caldifarciminota bacterium
CCCAATCCCACGGCTATAAGAAGGTATCTTGCAATATTTACCACAAATCCCTGTTGAAGAATTGTGCTGTAGTAAATATATACAACAGGGAGGACTATAGGTAGTAGCAAAGTGATAAGTAGACTTCTTACAAGCAGAACGCTGCCAGATTCTCCAATAGATAGTTTATTCTCTCTATGGAGGATATACATCTGAAGAGGAACACCTGCAATGCCAAAAGGAACAAGGGTAAGGAATGAACCACCGAGTATAAATTCCAGTGCACCTGAGAGCGACATCCATCCGGATACACTCCACACCAGAATTCTAAGCCAGAGGGTCTCAAACCAGATATAGAATAAGACAGCGACAAGCGCGAGGATGAGATAAGACGGATTTAATCTCTTTAATGATGGAAGGGTGTCTTTTGTGGTGGTAAAAACTAAGAGAAGAGTAATTGATATAATACTGATAACGAGGAATATCCGCAGCATCCTTTTAACGAGCCTCATATCCAAGGCCTGCATTTACTCTCCTTCTCTGTCAATTTTCCGGAATAGGAAAAACAGGATGATTCCGACAACAACCGTATATAGACTGAATGGAAGTATTCTGCTATAGAATGTATAGAAAGAGAATTGTCCCTTTGGTATTGCAATTATGAGGTCGTGTATCCATGCTGTAAGAAGAAGTACAATAGATTGTGCTATTATCTTTTCCTTATATAGATAATTGCTGAAATACCCAAGTAGCCATGCAATGGCTGTATTTACGAGTATATTATATCCAAAACCCTTTGTAGTATAAAGATCAACAAAGAAGCCTGTCCCAAAACCGTACCACATAGCATTTTTCCCATGAAACAGTCCTATATAGCATATAAGAATGAGAATAAGGTCAGGGACAGCACGACCTATAGATATATATTGAACAATGGTGCTCTGGATTAAACAGATTACAATTGCTATAGGGATAAATATAAAACTTCGCATAACCAGAGAAATCACATAGTGGAGCTTTTACCATCTCATTTGTGGGAATGCTATTACATCCTTTATTGTTCTTGAATTGGCAAGAATCATACTTATTCTATCCATACCCAATCCAAGTCCCCCAGTCGGAGGCATACCCATACCGAGAGCTTTTAGAAAATCCTCATCAAGAGGCTGGGCCTCCTTGTCACCCTTCTCTCTTTGTGCCATCTGCTCTATGAACCTCTTTTCCTGCTCAAGCGGGTTGTTAAGTTCGGAAAAGGCGTTTCCGATTTCTATGCCCGCAATAACCGGTTCAAATCGTTCAACGAGATCCGGGTTATCCTCTTTCTCCTTCGCAAGAGGAGAGATGGATTTAGGATAGTCTATGATGAATGTAGGTTGCTCTATTTTGGGGATGACCCTGTCGCCAAATATCTTGTCTATCAATTTGTCTCTGATATATGATGGAGTAAGATTTTTCCCTGATTTTATCATTGCAGAATCTTCCGATATATCTATTCCGAGTTCTTCTATTATCTTCTTTACATATTTGCAATCTACATCGTAAAGATCATAACCTGTAAACTCCTTGATTGCATCAAAGTATCGCACGGTTTTCCAGGGAGGCGTGAAATCCAACTCTATATCCTGGTAGATAATTTTACTACTGCTATAGAGATTTTGTGTGAGATGGGAAAATAATTCCTCAACAAGATTTTTTATATCCGTATAATCCTTATATGCCTCATAGAGTTCAAGTTGGGTAAACTCTGGATTATGTAATCTGTCCTGTCCCTCATTTCTGAAATCCTTACTGATTTCGTAGACCTTATTAAATCCTCCGCAGATGAGCCTCTTTAAGTATAATTCATCAGATATTCTCAGGAAGAACTCCCTGTCAAGTGCGCGGTAGTATGTCTTGAATGGTTCTGCAAAAGCACCACCATACAGAGATTGTAATATCGGCGTCTCTATTTCAAGAAATCCCCTATCGTCAAGGAACTTCCGTGTCAACCTTATTATTTTTGCTCTCGTCTCTATTGCACTTCTGGATTCCAGATTAACAATAAAGTCAATGTATCTCAATCTATATCTCATTTCTTTATCCTGTAAGCCATGCCATTTTTCTGGAAGAGGCGAGATGGATTTTGACAGCAGGATAAGGTCTTCAACAAGTATAGTGGGTTCACCGGTATGTGTGGTAAATGTGTTTCCATGGATACCCAGAAAATCCCCGATGTCCAGAAGTTCAAGCAGAGAGTATTTTTCGCCGAGTATATCTTTTTTTAGGTAGATCTGTATATTCTCTCCATCATCCAGTATGTTGGCAAAGGTGGATTTGCCATGTTTTCTCACCGCAATAAGTCTACCCGCTACCCTTACATCCTTTCCATCACTGAATGTCTCTCTTATCTCTCTGACGGTATGTGTTCTATCAAACCTGTTGGGGTAAGGGTCTATGCCCTTTTCGATTATTGAACGGAGTTTTTTAAGTCTTATTTTTTCCTGTTCGGATGTAAACATAATCTTTGATTATGCATATAGAAACTATCTCAAGATCCGCATGGACAAGATTGTCACCTGCCTACCGTCAGGCAAGAGTAAAGGTTGCTTTGTT
>JAYENM010000174.1:0-2567 GCA_034722095.1 Caldifarciminota bacterium
TGAGAAACATCACTATCAAAGGATTAATGGGCTTGTCAACGATCTCTTCGATTCTTCCATTGGTGTTTTCTTCAACCCATCCATTTATTGTATCTGCGGCATTCGGGTCGTTAAAATCCAATCCCCGCACTAAGGCATTGAAATATGTCTTACATAGATTGATGAATTCCTCTTCAAAAGAGAATTCCTGACGGTACCAGATCGAATTTGCAATCTGAAACTGCACCTTTGGGTCAAGCCCTGTTAATAACTCTATCAAGCTTTTATAGGACTCATTCACCTCTTGAATCGTCAAACCAGAAAGTTCAAGTGTTGTTTGCATTGCCTCTTGTGTACTTCCACTGGCGCCGTTGTAGGTCATCCCTAAAGCCATGGAAACACTCAATGGAGAGATAAAGACATTCTTATCCCTTTCTTCTTTGATAATTTCCTTGAAAAGCTTGAACCCGAATTTGTTGTCTGACTTGACCAATTGTTTTTCGGCGGGTGTAAGTTCACGCGAAATCGGTGAGACGGGAGTCTCTACGCATTGCGTAAGTCCAATGCAAAGTAAGAGCACAAGGGTAAAATTTAATATTTTAGACATAATATACCTCCTCATTTTTTTAAAATCTTATACCAATCTTTACTGGAACATACGAATTGCCTGCATCAGAAATCGTCAAGAACCCTCCTTCGATGAAAAGAGCGAATCTCTCTAAGACTTGTACTCCAGTTCCGATGGCAAAAGTAAAGAAGAGGCCCTTATCGGATATACCTGTTCCGCTTAAGTATGTAGTGCCACCATCTCTATCATTTATAAAGTCCCAGAAAGATACTTCTACATTGCCAATTCTTTGAGTCAAAAATCCCAATCCAACTGAAAGAAATGGGCGAAATGCATTCTCTCCCTTAAACTTTGATAATCTTAGGTTAATCGATGTCTCCAATAGATGCGATTTCTCTCCTTTAATTTCACTGATTTCATACTCTGGGGGCATTGCAAGTTGTAGATTCTTTCCACTGAAACTGAAATAGGTGTAGGAAACGCTACCTATGAAGACAAGGTAATCACTTAGAGTGTAGCCTACTCCTCCTCCGACTGTCAAGCCGTTTCTCCAAGAATCAGAGAGTCTTTGAGGCTCAAGTGGAACCGTAATACCAGTGTTAGTTTGGAAGAAAAAATTCTCTTGTGAGAGACCGACCGACGGCGAAGAGTACATTTGTAGCCCGAGCATAAAAACTTCAAGCCTCATAAATACCTCCTATAGCCAAGTAATATGGCATATAACTCGTTTATATCTGACTATGCCGGATATACATCCCTATCATAGAATGAATTTGACACCTCACCAATTTTAAACCCTCTTCCCAAAGCGATTTGTAATTAATCCATAGTTATACTATATGGATAGAACCATTATCGTTTGTTCTTGTTGTCTTCTCAATGATTTAGGAATGTTAGTAATAATTAGAGACATTGGAAAAGTTTTCTTAGGATAAATCGACTTTAATATGTGTTAGGCGATGCGGCGGGCTTATCTTCAAGATGAAATACCTCCTCCACCGCCTTCGTTGGTCTTTCCGCTTTTCCAGCCGGTCCTCCCTTCAATTGAAATGCTATTAGGAGCATTTAATATTTTTCTCTCTATCTGACAAACTTCACTAAAAACACAGTACCTATCAGTTCTAAAAATCAATTTGTCCTGTGGAATTAGACTCTCTAATTTCTTCACGGCTACTTCTTTCTCTGGTAGACAAAAGCGTTTATTAGGCCGACAGGCTATTTTGCCAAGTCTAAAGATTAGATAGTCCATAGACGCTGGCGTTGGTGGTCTATGATTATTTGAAATCTTACCCCATTCTTCCCATACCTTTCTCCATGCTTCGCGATTTAATCTATCTACCATAGAATACTGATAACAAAAGACATCCAAAAAACTGGCAAGTAAAGGGATACGAAATTGGAGGATCCCTGTTCTCAAAGCTACCCTCATGGTATTTTTATCACTCATTACGTCCAATTTCTCTATGTTCCTTTTGTATTTCCATACTCCTAAGTCAGCCATATCTCTTAGGAACATGTGAGCCTTTTTAGTAGAAAATCCATATCGTTCTTCGGCTGTTAGTGCCTCAACAATCTCAACTACATTTCCATCATGAACCTCATTAATTTTGTATGCTGATGATTCATATTTTTCTACCAGCAATTTTGCAGAATTTAACATCCATGGTTTTCGCTTATCTCGCTGTGACTGTGCACCAAGAAAATTAAGGAGTTCATCCACCAACAAATCATTATCCTTTACTTTCTTGGGGTTAAAGCAATCAGGGTGTCTCCTATAAAATTCAAAAGGATTACTTCTTGCGTGAACATCAATATTGAAATCCTGAATTGCAGTAAAAAATCTTACATTGGCAATTTCTTCTCTGGTCAAATCAAGGGTATCCAATTGAGCTTTAATAGTATTAGTCCGATAAATACTCTCTAAAACCTTGGCTACCGCTAAACATTCCCCGTTTGGATTGACTTTCGGAGCCAATACCTTCTCATGATTTTCTTCCCAGTATTTGTGAAATTCAGAGAT
>JAYENM010000175.1:0-12993 GCA_034722095.1 Caldifarciminota bacterium
AGCCCTGTCAAGAGCCTGCTCAAGAGTATCAGCGGTTATAATCCCCATAACTACAGGGAGATTATACTCAAGGTTTACCTGCATTATCCCTCTCATAACATTACTGGCAATAAAATCAAAATGGGGAGTTTCTCCTCTTATTACTGCTCCCAGACATATTACTGCGTCAAACTTCCCTTTTTTTGCCAGTATTTTTGCTACATATGGTATCTCATAAGCACCAGGTACCTTGAATGTCTCAATATCGTCTTTCTTCACATCATGTCTTAGAAAACAATCTTCGGCACCTTCTAAGAGTCTATTGCTCACCAGGTTATTAAATCTTGATACAACAATAGCAAATCTCTTACCAATTCCTGATAGCTTCCCTTCGTGTATCTTCATAACCCCTCCCTTTTATATAAAAAGTATTGTCAAAGATTAACCACAGAGAACACAGAGGAATCAATTCAAAATTATCAATTAGCAATGCAAAACTATCAATCTCAAGATCCGTATGGATTTGCGAAAAATCATTTTTAAATTGCTAACTGCTAATTTTGCATTTTACATTGTTTCTTTGTCTCTGCGGATGCTGTGCACGGATCCTTCGGACATATTATTTTTGACAGCATCATACAGGTGTTGTCAACGGCAAACAATTTTGTGTTATTATACCATATTTTTCTTACTCTGTCAAGTTTTTATTCTGTCTAATTACACTGATTAAGAAAACGTTGAAAAATGCATAAGAATCGGTGTAATCTTTCTTCAAAATCTGTGTAATCAGAGGTCTCTGGGTATTTTTTCAGAGACCTTGTAAAAAAACTTGACATTTTTAGAAATTTGTATTATAATAACTCTAATATTTTTTTCTTGACAAATGTTGGATTCTGTTGTATAATTTTGATAAGAAATTTCATGTAACTCTTAACAAGGAGGTAGGTGTGGTAGCGTTCTTTCAGAAAGGTGGAGTGTTCATGTGGCCACTTCTTTTCTGTGCAATCACGGGAGTTGCCTTCGTAATTGAGAGGTTCGTATCGTTTGCTCGAGCCTCTATAAATGGGAAAAGATTCGTTAAGGGTCTCAAAGAAGCTATCAAAAAGAATGGAATAGATGGAGGGCTAAAGTATTGTGGAGAGTTCAGTGCACCTCTTGCCAGGGCTATAGAAGCAGGGCTCATAACATATAAGAAAGTAGGATTAAATAAGGAAGCGATTGAAGAGTCCATTGTTAACGCAGGGAATGTGGAACTTGCGTTTCTTGAGAAAGGACTGCCAATTCTCTCCGCTGTATCAACAGTTGCCCCAATTATAGGGTTTCTTGGCACAGTTTCGGGTATGATTTCTGCATTTGATGCGGTTGCAATAGCAGGTGAGATCGAACCGACACTTGTGGCATCCGGGATATCAGAAGCTCTTATAACAACGGCAACGGGACTTTCAATTGCCTTTCCCATCGTGCTCTTCTATGTATATTTCAGTACTCGTGCAAATGGCTACACCCGTATGATGGAAAATACTGCAACAGATGTTATAGAATTCCTACTGGAGAATAAGCCATAACAAACCAATCTACCAACAGGTAGAAAGGAGAAATTATGAGATTTGGGGGTAGAAGGAGGAAAATGAAGGCAGAGATTCCGACTGCTTCTATGGCTGATATTGCCTTCCTCCTCATCGTCTTCTTTATGCTCACATCTGTATTTGCCACTGAGAAGGGACTGCAAATTGTCCTTCCAGAAAAGGGAGAAGTGGTCAAAATAAAAAAGGGGAACATTGCTCAGGTATATGTCAATGCAAAAGGGCAGGTAAGAATAGAGGGGGAGGATGTAAGTCTTGAAAATATAAAGAATAAGGTGGAGAGTATGCTTGCAGTGAATGATTCGCTGGTATTTTCTTTGAAGGCAGACAGTAGATGTAAATATGAGACTATAATCAAGGTGTTTGACCAACTGAAACTTGGGACTGCAGAGCGTATTGCCTTCGCTCCGCCAGAAAAGAGGGAAAAACCATAGGGTTGGTCATTAGGTTATCATAGGTCACTAGGTCATTGGATCATTAAGTAATTAAGTCTCTGGTCTTATGTCTTCAGCCTATCTTTTTGCATTTTGATATTTGATTTTTGATATTATTATGGGGGTTTTATGCGGCTTTCAAGAGAGGAGAGGGAATCTCCAGAGATCCCTACCTGTTCTATGGCGGATATTGCCTTCCTCCTTATTGTATTCTTTATGCTTACATCAGTTTTTAGGGTAGAACAGGGATTTCGGGTAAACCTACCCACAGCAGTTGAGACAAGAAAATTACCCAAGAAGAACATCGCTCATATATGGATATCCAATGAGGGTATGATATCTATAGACGATAATATCGTCTCGAAGGAATATGTCGCCTCGATTATTGCTCATAAGGTAGAGGCGAACCCTAATCTGATTGTATCTATATTGATGGATAAGGATGGTATGTATGGCGACCTTTCAGATGTATTTGAGGGTCTAAAAGAGGCAACAGCTTACAAAGTTTCTCTCGCTACATTGAAGGAACGAGGTAGCTAAACCTTTGGAGGAGAAAAATGAAGGAAAGCGTAGACATAAAGGAAAAAGGAGGAGAGTATCTTAAGATTGGATGGGTGTGTGCGCTGGCAATTGCTATAGTTGCTGTGCTCTTTATTCCAGAATGCGCACCCAATCCCTATAAGCCACGAGTAGAGGCGGGAGTTATTACTATAGAACTCCCACCCGAGATGAAGCAACTTGCAGAGCCACCTCCACCTCCCAAGCCTAAAATGCCAGTTGAGGCAGAGACAGCAGAGGAAGTGGAGCAGACGACTATAGAGCGCACAGATTTCACGGGATTCGAAAAGGCACCGCCACCACCGTCAACTGAGACACCTGATTTTGTACCGTATGATACACCGCCAGAGCCAGTATATATAACTAAACCTAAATATCCTGAGATAGGTAGAAAGGCAGGAATAGAAGGAATTGTCTACCTCAAGCTACTTCTCGATACCACCGGATATGTAATAGATGTAAAGGTAGTTAAATCCCTCAACCCTGCATTTGATGAGTCAGCGGCAAAGGCTGCCCGCACCTGGAGGTTTACCCCTGCGAAGCAGAGAGATAGACCTGTGAGGGTGTGGCTTGGTTATCCTGTAAGATTCACGCTGAAGGACTAAAATGGCGGATGCTGAAGGAATTTCTTTCCCTCTTGTATAACCTTCCTATATTTAAAAGCGCCCTTACAAAGAGCAAAATAGCAGGTTTATCAGGATGTCTTATCTCAATCTATGTAAGGGCCATTATGGAAAAATATGGTAGAGCTATCGTAATTACAGAAACTCCTATTAGATTAGCGAGACTCCTTTCACCATTTATAGAAGCTCCTGTAGTTGCTCATATAGATACGATCCCACCTCCAAATGCAGAAGATATAATCAACCTACTCTCAAAAATACATAATCCTAATTTCGTAGGTGTTTGTAATTATATAAAAGACATCGAATCCCCCAATATCTTCTTCTCGAGAATGATGCACCTGCAATCTCCAATTTCTCCTTCTGCTCTGGTAAAAAAACTCACAATATCCAATTATAAAAGAGTTGGAACGGTATGTGAGGTTGGTGAATTTGCTGTAAGAGGAGGGATACTTGATATATTTCCTCAGGCATTTATGAACCCTGTGAGAATAGAATTCTTTGGCGACGAAATTGTGTCTATAAGGAAATTTGATGTTTATACCCAGAGATCGACAGGAGAAATACAGAATGTTTCTATCCCACCCAATAACATATTCCCAGGGTCCTCGTCTATAATGGACTATCTTTTGCCTGATATACCCGTTGTCAGCGATATAGATAGTCTGGACGCAAAAAATGTTATTCACATAGATAAGGACGGTTTTTGTATAGACAGTGAACCATCGTATGTAGGCAATCTCTCTCTTTTTAGAGAAAGGATAAAGGATCTGCAAGATTACAGGATATTTATAAGTTGTGAGCCCCATATGAGGAGAGAGATAGAGGAATTGTTCCCGAATACTCTTGTAATTCCAGTGGATCTTGTGGAAGGGTTTATTCTGAAGAAAGATAAGATTGCAGTATTTAGTACCGAAGATATATTTGGTGTCCGCAAACATCAAAGGAGATGGGTACGACCAAGGAGTGGTATGCCCATTGAGGATCTGGAGGAAATTACAAAAGGAGATTATGTAGTGCACTCTGATTTTGGAATAGGTATCTATGATGGTATTAAGAAGATTAATATTGATGGGGTTGCAACAGATTGTATTCTTATTAAATACAGAAACGAAGATAAATTATATGTGCCCATATCCCTCTTTAAATGTGTTGAAAAATTCATAGGAGATGAGGGGGCACCACCTCCTCAACTGTCAAGCCTTGGCGGAGATGAATGGAGTGTAAGAAAACAAAAAGCAAGGGAGGATATAGAGAAAATAATGAAGGAACTACTCCTTCTATACGCAGAAAGGAACGTAGCAAAGGGCTACCCATTTTCACCAGATACTGTATGGCAGAAGGAGTTAGAGGCATCTTTCCCTTATGAGGAAACGCTAGACCAGACAAAGGTTATGGAAGAGGTGAAAAGGGATATGGAGAATGATACACCGGTGGATAGATTAGTATGTGGAGATGTCGGATTTGGCAAGACCGAAATAGCAATCCGCGCGAGTATGAAGGCGGTCGTGGACGGAAAACAAGTAGGGGTACTTGTCCCTACAACTATACTTGCAGAACAGCACCTTGAGACATTCAAGAAGAGAATAGGCAATTTTCCTGTAAGGATTGAACAACTCTCCTCATTTGTAACTGGAGGTAAGACTACTGCCCTAAAAAGGGATATAAGTGAGGGAAAGGTTGATATTATTATAGGCACCCATGCACTTCTGAGAGGAAAAGTCGTGTGGAAGGATCTTGGATTACTGATAATAGATGAAGAACATAGATTTGGTGTGAGGGATAAGGAGAAAATAAAGATGATAAAGAAGGGCGTTGATGTATTGTCTCTATCAGCTACGCCTATTCCACGGACGCTCTTCCAATCCCTTCAGGGAATAAAAAATATATCCTATCTTTCTACTCCTCCACAGGGCAGACTGCAAATAGTGACAAAAGTTATAAAATGGAATGACGAAGAAATCATAAACGCCATAAATATAGAACTTGAAAGGGGAGGACAGGTATATTTTGTACACAACGAGATAAAGACAATAATGGAGATGAAGGATACTCTTATGCGCATGACTCCAAATGCGAGAATAAGCGTCGTCCATGGGAGATTACCAAAGAGAAGACTGGAGAAAAGAATGCTTGAGTTCCTACTTGGAGATGCAGATATACTCCTTACAACTGCAATTATAGGCTCGGGTATCGATATCACAAATGTCAACACGATAATAATCAACAGGGCAAACAGGTTTGGGCTTGCTGACCTGCATCAACTCAGAGGAAGGGTTGGCAGGGGAGACAGACGAGCTTACTGTTACCTGATTACAGATAGTAATGCTTCGCTTGTCTCCATGAGAAGGTTGAAGGCGATTGCAAACTTTACAGAACTTGGAGCCGGGATACGACTTGCTATGAAGGATCTTGAAATACGGGGTGCAGGCAATCTACTCGGCGCAGAACAGCATGGTCATGCAAAAAACATTGGATACGGATTATATCTGAGATTGTTAGAGGAGACTGCAAAAAGATTAAAGGGCGAAAAGATGGAAGAGATACACGAACCAATAATAGACATTAGACTACCTGCGTATTTCCCCGATTTTTATGTCGATGGGGAGCATAAAATAGGATTGTATAAACGGCTTGGAAGGATCAATACCCCTTGTGCTCTTTCGGATTTTATTGCAGAGCTTAAAGACCGATTTGGTCCTCTGCCAAAAGAAGTAGAAAACCTTATAACTATTACGGAGATAAAGATAATGGCGCAGAGACTTGGCGTATCCAGAATAAAAAGAGATGGTGTATTTTTAATAGAATGGGATAATAAGCTGAAGGAGAGAATACAAATAAAAGAGAGGACAAAAAAAAGATACGATTTCGGTATTAATGTGGGAAAGGAAGCGACTGTGATAAGTCTCTCGTCTGACATTGGTGAATTGAAGAGTTTTCTTGAAAGTATCAGTATTGCGGGACAACACAGAAGAACACCAAAGTCACCTAATGGTTGTCGGTAACTTCCAGACTATATCAGGATACCAGTAGATCAGTAGGCAGATTATCAGAACAGACTGGTAGTCGGTAGTCGGTAAATTCCAAGGCATATCAGGATATCAGTGGATCAGTCCATACGGATCCGTAGGGATAGGCAGAGTATCAGGTTATCAGCGTATCAGAACCTGATATTCTGATTTGCTGTTATGCTTCCCACTGATATTCTGATCGTCCGATACACTTGTTTTTCCTGATTACCGATGACCGATCACTGATTACTTGATCTGCTGGTGTCCTTCCCACTGACCTGCCCACCGCAGGCAGGTATTCTGATTGGCTGATACACCTGTTTTTTCTTGATCACTGATAACCCGATTACTAATATTGATAATGGATATCTTGGATGAATTTACAAACTACCTGAGGGTAGAGAGAGGATGCCTCGAAAACACTGTAAAGGCATACGAGACAGATATTAAAAAATATACTGAATTCTTATCAGTCCATGGGATTGATGTCTGCAATGTGTCACAGCATGATGTGCATAATTTTGTCGCGTCCATTGTCTCTCTTGCCCCATCATCCCGTGCCCGTATTATATCGTCACTACGGACCTTTTATAAATTTCTCCTATCAGAAGACAGAATAAAGAAAATGCCGCTTGATAATATAGAATCGCCGAAAATGAAAAGGCCTCTCCCTTTTGTCTTGAGTGTAGAGGAAATGGAAAGACTGATAGATTCTGCCGAACCCATAACCTGCATTACTCTTCGGGATAGGGCAATGCTTGAAACCCTGTATGCAGCAGGACTGAGAATAAGCGAATTGCTTTTCCTTCGTCTTTCTGATGTGTTTCTCTCAGAAAATCTATTGATGGCGAGAGGCAAAGGAGGTAAAGAGAGAATAGTACCAATTGGTAATCCTGCCAGATATTATATAGAACGCTATTTGAGAGATTCAAGGCCGATATTAAAAAAAGGAAAAAGAACAGAATACCTGTTTCTTTCTGTACGGGGAAACCATCTCTCCCGAATGGGTTTCTGGAAGATATTACACAGATACATAGTGATTTCGGGAATAAATAAAAAAATTACACCACATACATTCAGACATTCATTTGCTACACATCTCTTAGAAGGAGGTGCAGATCTTCGCATAGTGCAGGAACTGCTTGGGCATAGTGATATACAGACTACAGAGATTTATACACATATAGACCGGGAAAGACTAAAAGAGGCGATCAGAGTATACCATCCTAGAGGATGATAAAATACAGGGGCAAAAGCCCCCGGAGTTTGTGCTCTTTCTCTTTCTATAGAGGGGCAATGAACAATAATCTGTGAATATCAGCGTAAATCTGCGTCCAAATATCTATTGACTTACCTATGCGGATAATTGGAGGAATATACAAAGGTTACGAAATCAAAATGCCAAAAGGAATAAGGCCTACCAGTGGGCTTGTAAAGGAAAGTATCTTCAATATAATTGGGAATCGCATCCTCGGGGCAAAGGTGCTTGATCTCTTCTGTGGAAGCGGAGCGATTGGACTTGAGGCATTATCAAGGGGTGCAAAAGGCGCTATATTTGTAGAAAAGAATAAAGGGGTAGTAAAGATTTTGATGGAAAATATAAAAAAACTGGGTTGTCCTGATGTTAATGTGATAAATATGGATGCAATGAGACTCTCGGTTGATAATAGATACGATATAATATTTGCAGATCCACCATATGATAGAGGATATCCAGAAAGGATAATCAAAAAATTCAGTAAGTTCGGAAAGGTAATCGTAATTGAACACTCTATAAGAGAGACGCTGGATGTGGGAGAGACCAGAAGATACGGCGATACACTCGTAACCTACATATGGAATTTATGATTGGAGTGCAGTAGCTTGCTACTGCATGCATCATATGTCTTAGCGTCAATGCGTCTATACAATGACTCTAAGACTCTATAATTTATCCTGTTTACCTCGTAGCAATAGCGTACGGAGTGGAATGCGACCCGCCCTGTGGAGTGATAAAATTACTCCATGGGGGAGCTATTCCATCGGGACTCAATAACTTTTTAACATTACGTAATTGTAAAAGTTTTGACACTAACTGGTTAAAAATAGTAGCATACAAATCCAATCCCCATTATGTTTTTTAGGCAGATTGCAAGATGCCTGCCTACCGTCAGGCAGGTTGGCGTTAAGATTTCCAGGTGTTTGAGCGAAGCGAGTTCTGGAAATTAGCCATAAGACGCAGCAATCTGCCGTTAAGAAAAACATACGGGGTGCCCTTTTCTTTTGCACAGCATTCTTCGAAGCTTCGTTTCTTTTGGGCAAACAAAAGAAATGAAGACGATAAACACAAGGGGGATACGGTTTAGTATAAGCACTTTTGTGGTGTCAAATATTTTATAATCACTTTTTACTATGCTTGATATAATAAACATCACTGTTGGATACAAACATTTTCCTGTTTTGAAGGAGTTGTCTCTTCGAATAAAAGAGATTGAATTTCTGGGGATAATAGGTCCAAATGGCAGCGGCAAGAGTACTCTGCTACGAACTATCTGCGGTATTCTTCAACCATGGGACGGGAAAATACTCCTGCAAGGAGTAGAAATCTCGCGCCTTACAAAGAAGGAAATTGCAAAGAAGATAGGCTATGTACCTCAATCATCCTCTTTCGCCTTCCCATTTACTTGCGAAGAGATTGTGCTCATGGGTAGATATGCCCATGACGGACATCGGAAAAGGGATTACGAAGTGGTAAATTGGGCGATGGAGCTTACTGACACGCTCGTGCTGAAGAGAAGAAAGATAAACGAACTTTCTGGCGGTGAATTGCAGAGAGTCATTATAGCAAGGGCGTTGGCACAGGAACCGAAAATACTGCTTTTGGACGAGCCTACGGTACATCTTGATATAAATCATCGGATGGAGATATTTAAACTGCTTTGGGAATTGAAATCGCATGGGATTACTATAATAACGGTGCTTCATGACCTCAATCTTGCATCGGAATACAGTAAAAGGGTTGTGGTTATAAAAGATGGAAGGGTTGTGTATGATGGACTGCCACAAGATATAATTGACAAGGAGATAATAAAACGCACATACGGGATAGATGTGAATATCATAAAGAATCCATTATCCCGCCTACCACTCATCCTGCCTCGATAGCCAAAGAGAGAAGTACGACGGAAAAATTCCCCTACCATAAACCACGGATAACACGGTTGCACACCAACCGGTTGGGTACTCTTTAGAGTGCCGTTATACGGAAACTTCATGTATACCATTTAGGGTGTTTAGCCAAATTTTTTGAATTTTGTACTTGACAAAACGGGATTTTTGTATTAAAATGTTAAATAAGCATCGGTGAAACAATAAATAACAGAATTCAGAAAAGAAATATGGTTTATGACAAAGCGTAAAGTTTCTTTACCATTCTCCAGAAAAAGGTAAAGATTCTTTACCATTTTTAGACCGCTACGACTATTCCCCTAAAGGGGAATTTCTTTTAAGCCCTTGTCAGTTCAGCCATTACGCACATTTCCATTTCTTCTGACACGCTTTTTGCTTTTCTTAATATATTAAAGGACAAACTTCTGATTATGGGACCAAGGCTCCAAAGGAGGTTTTTTGTATGAAATGTGTCCTTTACTTCCAACATTGCGAAGAGGATAATGCATTTGCACCCTCAATCCTCAGAATACACAGGGTTGGGGATATTTTTATCTTCTTTTTTACAGGAAAAGGAGGTTAAGATGGAGAGAAAGGGAATTATTAAAAAAACAATTTCGAAGAATGCTGTGCAGATGACCATAGTCATAATAGCTGTAGTATGTAACAGTAGGCTATGGGGATGGACATCAGACTATTATAAGATTGGAAGTGGTACGCACAGGACTTCAGATGTAGTCAATTGGGTGAATCCAAATCCGTGCAATCTTCTTCTGCCTTATCTGTATTCTTATGCACAGCATTCTTCGAATCACGGCAATATCTATCTAAATGGAGATGAGTATTACGAACCCCCAAAACCTCCCATAATACCCATTCCCGCAATTATCCCCCTTCAAGCGATTGCGGGGGCAATCACCGGGTATGGAATGGCTTGCGTTGGTGGAATAGCTGGTCTCTATATCAATAGTAAAATAGCACCGGCACCACCAGATTATACTCCAGAGGCGTATTATGGTGGTATGCTTATAGGAAGTTTCACTGGCTTTTCTGTTGGAGCACCTCTGGGGATATGGGGTGTTGGGAAATGTTTTGGGTTAGAAGGCTCATTTGGAAAGACTTTTAGAGGGAGTCTCATTGGAAGCATTGGTATTACCGCTACAACTCTTCTTGTGACACGCAAAGTAGAGGCAGCGGAAGTTGTTGCTACTGTAATATCAGGCTCAATTATAGGAGGGTTATTAGGTTTTTATGTGAAATAAGAGGAGGTTATCGTGAAAAAATTATTCAAGCTTATAATGACCATAGCCATAATAGGAATATTATGTAATAGTAGGCTATGGGGATGGGGATTGGATTATTACACCATTGGAGATGGTACGCACAGGACTTCATTTGCCATTATCACGGATATACATGGTTGTAGTGATAGATTACAGAGTGTAGTCAATTGGATAAATGCAAACCATACAGCTTATAAAATCCAATTTGTTCTAACCCTGGGTGACTATTGTGCAGAGCACTACTCTACCATAAAACCAATTTTAGATGGTTTAGATGTACCCTATGGTCCACTTATTGGTAATCACGAAATCGACCAGTGGTATCAGGAGAAAGAGTTTAATGATTATTTTGAGAATCAGATAAATTCAGTCTTTAGGAGCTACTTTCCTACCTATTATGCCAGAGGTCCTTGCTATGTATGGAATCCTGAGACGAGTGAATATGACTATTTTCAAAATTATACATTTGATATAAAAGGTGATTATCCATATCCCTATCGCTATCATTTTGTATGTTTAGATTTTTGTTCAAGAAGACATAGAACAGATGGTGATGCTGATTTACATAACTTCACCAGTGGAACAACCTCATGGTTTTTAGGTCATCTGAATAACTACCTCTCGGCACATCCCGAGCTCAAGGGTAAGGATAGGGTAATACTTGCCAGCCATCACCCACCAACTAAAGCTTCCTTTAATCCTTTTAGCTCAACCTGGTGGTACTCTTTAGTCTAAGCGAGTATCACCTTCTCATTGATAACCATCTCATACCAAAGCATAAGTATGACATAGGATATTGGTTTGCGGGTCATTATCATCGTGATGAGCTATACAATGTGAAAAATCTCTTATGCACATCTACACTTTGCACAGGTATTGAAACTGATGAAGTAGGTGGATGGGATACAGATTTAGATGGTAGGCATATCAGGATAGTAAAGATATACGCTCCTTATACTGGAAGTGGAGGTGGTAGTGGATGTCCATTTATCTATGCCTGGAATGGAGAGAGGTATTTAGAAGATAATAATATCCTTTATGGTTCTGGACGCTATGAAGAAGATGTTTTAGATAGATATAAACTTACCCAGCCACTTAGTGAGCAGGATGGTAGATATCTAATAGAGATAAGAGAAAACGAGAAAGAGCACAGTTAGATTGATAAAGTCTCTCTTCTTGCTATTGACCATCCTAAGGGGTTGGAGGTAGGTGTTGTTGAGGGTAATATTATTCCATATAAGTGCTTATCCCTACCCATTTCCTGTTTTGATAAAGAGGGAAACCGCCGTCCAGATATTTTGGAGCTTATAAAAGAACGAGACAATAAGGTCTTTTTGGGTGACAGTGGAGACTCTCTAATGATTGAGTTCCCGCAGAGAGGAGAAATGATTGCTCTATCTGTGGAAGAAAAAGAAGAGCCTGGTGGATTATCAGTTAGTGGGAATAATATGGAAGCACTTTATATGAGTCCTCGTGAGAATTTCTCGACACAATTATTATATCTCCCAGTCGACACCTCCCCGTTGGCTAACGGGGTTACCGATTCTCTTACTCTTACCTTGAAGTGGAATTCCTATCATCCTCTGGACTACATAAGTCTTGTAAAACGTATCGATAATCCGCTTACTTATCTATTTATCGTGAAACCTTGCTCTCTTGCAACAGCTATCCATTCTAAGAATGGGGAAGTAGAACAAAAATTACTGGTAAGTGATCAAGATTATGAAGAGCTTTTGCCAGGAGATACTATTAGGTTTGAATTTACTGTTCCTCCAAAACTGGAACCTGAATGGGTAAGGGACTTTGTGTTTGTGTCAAATGGGTATTACATAACGGATGGAGATGGTGGCTCGCAGAGTGCATATAGCAATATCCCTTTGGTTCCTTCTCTATCCCTTTATCCAAATCCAACAAGGAATGATATGGTTATCAGGTTTGGTATTCCAAGAGAGGAAAAGGTGTCTCTCAAGGTTTATGATGTATCAGGCAGAGAGGTAAAGATGCTTGTAGATGATAAAGTTGAGGCAGGCTATCATACTGTGAGATTCGATGGCAAAGGTTTTCCATCGGGCATCTACTTTGCAAGGCTCGTGACCAATAACTATGAGGCGACCAAGAAGCTCGTGTTGATGAGATAGTATCATATGACCACAGGAGGATATAATCGCTCATATAATCACGGGTTATGGTAGCCGCAATCTTTAGATTGCGTTAGAGGGTGTAAACTGGTTGTGAAAAGCAAAAAAAATTACAAAATCATTTGCTCCTTAGCCCCAGTGGGGCATCTTACTCCAAAGGGGCAATTGGAGTGCAGTAGCTTGCTACTGCATTATCAGCTAGATAATGCAAAAATTCATAATTTTTTGCACGGCTTT
>JAYENM010000176.1:0-2514 GCA_034722095.1 Caldifarciminota bacterium
TTCTATTGAGATTGTCTTTCCCCTGAATGTCTGAACCATTGGGTGACGGACAAAGGATCCGTCATATAGATTCTTCACGTTTTTTATTACCTCTAACTTCCCCAGTTTTTTTACCACAGTTACATCAAGTAACCCATCGTCTGGAATAGCTTCTGGTACCTGCATCATGCCACCGCCATTATACTTACATATACCAACGTTCAGACTGAAAATTGTATCTTTCAATTCTAATTCATCGATTTTGAACTTTACATTTGTATATTTATATCTTAAAAGGCACATAAACAGACTAGATAAATAAGGCACAACCCCATCATGACCGTGCTCTTTCATATAGTTTGTTCTTTTCGCTACAAAAGCATCATATCCCATTCCAGCTATATTAACAAAATATCTTTTCTTCTGTGTATTCCCATCGTAATATCTTACAAGACCAGCATCCTGAACGAAGGTTGCACCATTTTTTATAGTATTTATGGCATCCCTGTAATCAGAGGGTATACCAATTGTCCTTCCCAAGTCCTTTCCCTCACCGGTAGGTATCATAGCGAGTGTCACTTCTGTTGTAGGAACATAATCCTGAGCGAATATCCCATTTACTACCTCATTTATGGTTCCATCCCCACCTACGCTTATAATATGTCTCCATCCTTTTTCAATGGCCTCTGTTGCTAATTCGGTAGCGTGGCATCTATATTTCGTAAAAACAGGCTCGAAATGTATCCCGGTATTTTTAAGTAAATCAGAAATCTCTCGCCAGTCCTTTTTTCCTTTACCACAACCAGAAGCAGGGTTTATTATCACAAACCATTTATTCATAATATTCTACCTCCCAATTAGGCATTAGTAAACCGTGGTGTCAGGTCACAGACTCGCATGAGAGTTACCTCCTGACATACGCTCAATCTGTCGGGAGGAAACTCCCGACAGCACAGAATAGTCATTGGTCACTATAAAATCTTTAAGAGTTTTTATCTATCCTTGTTATAGACATTATAACACTGAATAGGAAAAATGTCAAGAAAAATTTGATGCTAATTTTTCCTTGACATATCAGGATTTTGATGGTATAATGGAAAGCACAAAAAATTAAGTTATTAGGTTATTGTACCATCAGATAACCAGCCCAATAGCACAAATTAAATTTGTGCCTACAATCTTAATAACCTAATAATTCAATAACTTACTACATCAGTGGTTATCAGTGCAAATCAGCGTCAAAAACGTTAATCAGCGCAAATCTGTGTCTAATATAAATATTAACCGATAGTATGCTTGTAAAAAAGGTATCTGGATTCGCTCTTGGAACCAGTATTTCACGAATATTTGGGCTCTTAAGAGAGGTGGTGCTTGCACATCTATTCGGTGCAACTATGTATATGGATGCATTCAGGGTTGCATTCAATATCCCAAATCTCTTAAGAGACGAACTTGCAGAAGGCTCACTCACGCCATCTTTCATTCCAATCTATTCGGAGCATTCAGAGAAGGGAAGTGGGGGAGAGGCAGGTAGATTTGCGTCTATAGTAATAACAAATTTCTTCTTTATAGCACTTTTAATCTCAATTATCGGAATAGCTGTTGCCCCGTTTCTGGTAAAGGTAATAGCGTTTGGCTTTACAGGGGATAAATTCTCTCTTACAGTATATCTTACAAGGATTATATTCCCATTCCTCATATTTGTTAGTATCTCCGCTATCTTTATGGGTATCCTGAACTACCGGGAAAGATTTTTTACCACAGGTGTTGCTCCCGTTTTCTTTAACATAGGTATAATAGCCTTCTCCTGGCTTCTTTACAGGAAAATTGGTGTTACAGGTGCTGCAATCGGAATAGTGGTTGGAGGATTTTTACATCTCCTTTATCAAATCATATGGACGACAAAGGATGGATTTCACTTTAAACCAGAGTTGAATTTGGTACACCCGGAATTTTTGAGGGTTGTGAAGATTATGTTCCCAATAGCGATTGGTTTTGCGGCAGGCAAGATAAACACAATTGTAAATACGCTCATCGCATCCTTTCTGGAAACTGGTTCTATCTCTTATCTGAATTATTCTTATCGTCTTGTTCAATTACCGGTGGGTATAATTGGTGTCGCAATTGCAAATGTCGTCCTGCCGACGCTATCAAGAGAATTAAGCCAGGAAAGAAGCGGGACAGACATCATTAAAAATTCCGTAAAACTTACAATTTCTGTTGTTGTTCCCCTCACCATTTTATTTTTTTTACTATCCAATTTTATTGTAAAACTACTTTATGAACACGGTAATTTTACCGCAAATGATACATTTTTCACTGCTTCCTGCCTTAAGTTCTATTCACCTGCAATAATAGGGTTCTCCCTTAGCAGGGTATTTGCCAGCATTTTCTATTCAATGAAAGATTCGAAAACACCGTTTTTCGTGGGACTTGTGGCGGTTGCTATAAATCTTATTTTTGCATTGAGTTTAAAAGATATTCTTGGTGTAAATGCCCTCGCTCTTGCAGTATCTATCTCAAGCTGCTCAAATG
>JAYENM010000177.1:0-9215 GCA_034722095.1 Caldifarciminota bacterium
CACATTTCACATCCCACATCACACATTCCACATAATACATTATATTACATCTTCTGTAGTATGTCAAGTGAAAATTTCTTGACAAAACTTCTTTTTTGTGATATACTATATAAAGCCGTAAAGCAAACCACAATTCAGATACTGTGAAAAATAATACAATCCACAATCCTTTGACAGTAATTCGCATTAGGGGGTTTTATGTCCGCGTCGAGAGAGGTCATTGAGAGGATCAAAAAGTTGCGAGAGACAATAAACTATCACAACTACAGGTATTATGTGCTCAATCAACCTGTCATTTCAGACTATGAGTACGACATACTATTGAAGGAATTAATTGACCTTGAGAAGAAATACCCCGAACTCGTCACGCCTGACTCACCCACCCAAAAGGTGGGAGGAAAACCAGTGGAGGGCTTTCTACCCGTTGAGCACACCTCACCAATGCTGTCTCTTGATAATACATATTCAGAAGAGGAGATAATCTCGTTCCATAACAGGGTGAAGAAAGCACTGAGAGAAGAATCATCTTATACGCTTGAATTAAAAATAGACGGTGTTGCTGTCAGCTTAGTTTACAGCGATTTTATTCTGGCCAAGGCATCTACAAGGGGGGATGGAAGGATTGGAGACGAAATCACACAGAATATAAAGACTATCCACTCTGTTCCGTTAAGACTCATTACTGATGATAGAAGATTGAGGAATTTAGAGGTACGCGGAGAGGTGTTTATGCCAAAGGAGGCATTTGTAGAACTAAATAAGGAAAGAGAAAAAAATGGGTTACCGCTGTTTGCGAATCCAAGAAATGCATCTGCAGGCAGTCTCAAACTTCTTGATCCAAAAGAGGTGGCGAAGAGGAATCTCGACATAATTATTCATACCGTTCCCCAGTCAATAGAGGGAATTGATAGCCATTTCTCTATGCTAAAGATCCTCAATAAGGCAGGGTTAAAGACAAGTCCCCACACAAAATACTGCAAAACAATAGAAGATGTATTAAAATACCGTGTTGAATGGGAGAATAAACGAAAAAATCTTCCATACGAGGTTGATGGCATTGTGATAAAGGTTGATAAATTCAGCCATCAGCCTGAACTTGGCAGTACCGATAAGAGCCCAAGGTGGGCAATTGCATATAAATATCCGGCAGAACAGGCAACGACAAGGGTTGTTGATATAGTGCCTCAGGTTGGAAGAACAGGGATAATAACACCTGTTGCTGTGCTTGAGCCCGTTTTTCTGTCGGGTTCTACAATATCAAGAGCAACACTTCACAATGCAGATGAGATTGCAAGGAAAGATATAAGAATAGGAGATAATGTATTTATTGAGAAGGGAGGAGAAGTTATACCTGAGGTTATCAAGAGCATTCCTGAGGCAAGGACAGGAAAGGAGAAAGTATTTGAGATGCCAGAAAGGTGTCCTTCCTGTGGTTCAAAGATTGTTCGTTATGAGGGAGAAATCGCGTACAGATGCATAAACGCAGGATGTCCTTCACAGGTAAAGGGGAGGATAATCCATTTTGCAGCAAGAAATGCGATGGATATAGAAAGTTTTGGCGAAAAACTTGTAAATACACTTGTGGATAAAGAATTGGTAAAAAACTACGCGGATATCTACTTTTTGAAGAAAGAAGACCTCTTATCGCTTGAGCGAATAGCAGAAAAATCCGTTAACAATCTCTTAAATGCCATTGAAGAATCCAAGGGTAGAAGTTTTGATAGGGTTTTATTTGCACTGGGTATAAGAGAGATTGGTTCCCACACGGCAAAACTCCTTGCTTCACACTTTCAAACAATGAAGAGATTACAAAATGCTAAATATGAGGAACTTCTTCAGATATCTGAGATAGGTCCCGCTGCCGCCGAGTCAATCATAAAGTTCTTCTCTGACCATGAGAATAGAATGATAATAAAAAGATTGAAGGAAGCGGGAGTGAATATGGGAAAAGAGGAGAAAAAAGAGACTCCAAAACCGCTTTTTAGCAAGACATTCGTCCTAACAGGTAAACTATCAAAATATGCAAGAGATGATGTGACGAGGCTTATAGAAAATCTCGGAGGCAGGGTATCGTCGTCCGTATCAAGCAATACAGATTTTGTGGTAGTTGGAGAATCCCCGGGCTCGAAATATGAAAAGGCGAAGGAACTTGGAGTCAAAACCATCTCAGAGGAAGAGTTCGTAGAAATGATATCAAAAATCAAAAGATGAGACGCTGATTAACACTGATATGTTAAGGTTATTGAGTTATTAGGTTAATAAGTTATTATGTTATTGACGTAACGACGCTAAGGCGCAATGACACAACGACGTCTCGACTTCAATCTTTTAATCTTCAATCTAAAATCTTAGTGACTTCGTGCCTTTGTGGTGAATTTTTTCTTGGTATATGATTGGTATAACCACAGGAGATCCGTCAGGTATCGGTCCCGAGGTTGCATTGAAGGCAACAGACGCAATTGGATACGATGATATTCTGTTTATAGGTCCATTGTCTGTCATTGATAGGGAGAGGAAGAGCCTTGGTATTTCCCGTATACCAGAGGTAGTGGATCTCGGTGATAGTGTGGAGATACCTTTTGGCAAACCATCAAAGGAGAGCGGAGAGATTGCCTACAAAACAATCATTAAAGCGATTAAACTGCTTAAAGAGAATAAAATCACATCACTTGTGACTGCTCCTGTAAGCAAAGAGGCAATCTCTATGGCTGGCTATGATTTTATAGGACATACAGAAATGCTTGCAGATGCATTTAAGGTTCAAAGATATGCTATGTTCTTTTACAGCAAGAAGATAAATATAGCCCTTGTAACCCGTCACATCCCCCTGTCTATAGTGAGTAAGAAGTTATCAATCCAGAGGGTATACGATACGATAACATTGACGTATGAGTTTCTCTTAAGATACTGGAAGGTATTGCAAGTAAGGGAAAGAGCAGTTATTGGTGTTTTGGCGCTAAATCCACACGCCGGGGAGGGTGGAAATATAGGAGATGAAGAGGCAAGAATTATACTACCTGCCATTAAACAGGCGAGAAGTGAGGGCATAGATGTAAAAGGACCCCTTGTGCCAGATACAGCCTACCTGACTGCTGTCAAGCAAGTCAAGTGTGGCTTTGATGCCTTTGTTGCAATGTATCATGACCAAGGGCTCATTCCCCTGAAATTGCTTGAATTTGAGAGAGCGGTGAATATAACGCTTGGGCTTCCTTTCATACGCACATCCCCATCACATGGTACTGCCTATGATATTGCAGGTAAAGGCATTGCAGATCACGGTAGTATGGAAGAAGCAATAAGGATGGCAATACTGTTGGAATCTCAGCACGAAGGCAATCGCCGTAAGGCGTAAAGCGTGAAGCGTAAGGCGTAATCTAAAATCTGCAATCTACAATCTGAAATCTTGGTAAACCTGGAGATGAGATGGATATAAAAGAGAAGATAGAGAAGCTAAAAAGAGAGAAGGATGCAGTTATACTTGTGCACAACTATCAAATTCCAGAAGTGCAGGAGGTTGCCGATTTTCTGGGTGATTCATTAGACCTCTCTAGGAAGGCACAGAAGACAGATGCCAGAATTATCGTGTTTGCAGGGGTGAGGTTTATGGCAGAGACAGCAAAGATACTCTCTCCAAAAAAGAAAGTCCTTCTCACAAGGAAGTCTGCCGGATGTCCGATGGCAGAGATGATAACGCCCTCCAAACTTAAATATATGAAGAAGAAGTACCCCAATGCAAAGGTTGTCTCCTATGTAAACACAACTGCTGAAATAAAGGCAGAAAGTTATATATGCTGCACATCTGCAAACGCAGCAAAGGTTGTAAAGAGCATTAATGTGAAGAGAATAATATTTGTTCCTGACAGGAATCTTGCAAACTGGGTGTCAAGATTTACTGATAAAGAGGTAATACCCTACAACGGTTTCTGTTATGTGCATGAAAGGTTCAAGAAGGAGGATGTAATCAGGGTGAAGGAGAGGTATCCGGATGCAGCAGTGATAGTGCATCCTGAATGTAAGAAAGAAGTGGTTGATCTGGCAGACGAGGTGCTCTCTACAAATGGAATGGTATCTTTTGCGAAAAAGACCGATAAGAGGGTTATAATCGTTGGAACCGAAGAGGGGTTAATAGCAAGACTCAAAAGGGAAAATCCCGAAAAGAGGTTTTATTCCCTTGGTCCTCCCAAAATGTGCAGGGATATGAAGAAAACAGGAGTAGAAGATGTTCTCCGCTCTCTTGAAGAGGAGATATACGAAGTGATAATTCCAGAGGATATTATGGAAAGGGCAAGGGTGGCGTTGGAGAGAATGCTTTCCGTATCGTGATTTTAGCATCTTATTACACAACCGCTTGGACAGGGGCAAGCCCTGTCCCTACAATGTCAGCCAGATTGTAGGGACAACCCTTGCCATACGGCTCTGTGAGTGGTTGTCCGCATTTCTAAACACCGAAATCACCGAGTTTATTTTTCACCACAAAGGACACCACTAATTTTTGATTTACTATTGACGATTGACAATTTAAAATATTCTTTGTGAACTTTCTACCTGTCGGTAGACAGATGTGGTTAGAATCAGTCATGCTATTCGCACGGTTAAAACCGTGCCCTACATGTAGGCACAAATTCAATTTGTGCCAAGGGACTTTGGCAGCATCTAACGAAGAAAGATGAGTTTTTTGGTGGCGCTTAGTCCTCCTGCCTCGAGACGATAGAAGTATACACCACCAGGCAAAAGTTTCCCGCTATCATCCCTTCCATCCCAAGTGATAGTCATTGGGCACTGGTCATTGGTCATTAGTTCTCCTCCCAATGCCTGATGACTAATGACAAATGACTTTACGAGACGGCCCGAAAGGTCGTAGATTCGTAAGGCGTAAGGCATAAGACGTGAACCGTCTTCACCGATAACGGTTCGGCTGAGCGGCTCGGCAGTGAGCTCGCCGAACTGTTCACCGAAGACTGATAACCGATAACCGATAACTGTTTCTGTTCTGAATGGATTTGGAAAGTTCTGGAAAAGAGCAAACTCAGGTACTTCCTCCTCCACTTCAAGATAGCTTGGCTGGACAGATACATCGTCTATATACCATCCCTTTCCACAGCGTGAACTATTTGATATAAATTTGAATAGTATCTGCACCTCCCTTCCAGCAGGAATAAATGAGAGGTCATAGGTTGACTTATACCAGAAGGGGCAGGAGTTATAGAGTGAATCAAGTGCTCCACCAGAGCCTATGAAGTCGAGGAGGTAAAACTCGGATGAGTCAATAACCCCAACATAAAGCCCATCGCACCCGGGATGTTCCAGGTCTTCAAGCCCTGCCATATCAAACCAGTGCCAGAACGAAAGTGACGAGTTCTCATCAATGTAGAACGGCGGAGACACGAGCGAGTCGCAGGCTCCTGTTCTGTATTTCCTTGTCAGACTATCACCGCAGTAGAATGACTGAGAGGGAGAATAACTTTTTTCTTCATCTATATGCCAATCTCCTGTTGCATACCAGTCGTCGTCACTTTCAAAATCATCGGAAAGCCCGTAGTTACCTATGGAAATAACGAATGTATCAACTGAACCGAAATCAACTATACAAGTGGCAAGATAGGGGATAGGGCAGTCTAAAGAAACGCTAAACTTAAATGAGACTGCCACAGAGCTATCAGGAGCCATTGAATCAATATATACCTCACTCTCGATGAACTGGATAAGGGTATCAGGGGTAGATACACTTACTGTCACAGCTCTTGCTATTCCATAACCCACATTTTTAAGTATAAGAGAGACGAATCCTGAGTCTCCAGCAGCAACAGGGCTATCCTTATGCACACTCTTGAGTGCGAGGATTGGTGTTTTTACCATCTCTGTAAACTCTCCAATGTCCAACGGTAGGAGTCCCGCCGTTGGCGGGGCGATAAGTGAGAATCTTATTATGTGACCATTTTTGGCATTTCCCGAAATCAGAATATCGAACTCAAGCGTATCTATGCCTAATGGAGGTATTGGAGAGAGGGTATCTATAGTATCGGTTATGGTTGAAAGCGTATCATCTGTGGAAAGAATGACCTCACGAGATTCAGATGTCAAACTCCCGTAGTTTTTTACAATACAGAAAAGTCTTGCCATCTCGCCAGGGAAAAAATCTTTCTCTGTATAGTGTTCGTAGGGCGAAAGATGCACACCATCCCCATAGATTAAAACGGAATCCTCATAAGGGAGGATATTCATCCCGCTGACTGTTATATATCCCCAGCCCGTAGAACCTGTAGAAATAGAAAGCGCTGTCTCGCCTGATGGGTCTGTTATACCCCTCTTGTAGTCATCACCACTGAAGGTTACCGTTGCCCCTTCTATCGGGCTTCCATCAGTAGAGAAAACCTGTACATAAAGCAGAAGTTCACCAAGAGGTATGCTGTCAGGGAAGATAACAGTAATCTCTCTCGGAGTAGCTGTCCAGACCGGCATCTGGGGGTCGCCAAAAAGGTTTATTTCATATTCACACCACCTGTATACATTTCCGTAACCTGCAAGAGGCGCATAGTATGCCTTTGAGTAAGCAAGCGCAGTCCCTATATTTATAAGCGAATCCACAAATATTGCCTCAAAGAATTTATTGTCAAAGACATCGGAATAACCATATCCTGGATTGCCCGGAGAACCCCATCCATACCTTGAGTTTCCAATATATGCAACACCGCCTCCGTTTCGGGCATTTATAAAGTGTTCACCTATGCAGTCATAATCAAATGCACCCGTCCAGCATCCTATGGAACAGAGTATTCCAAGTTTATTGCCATTTGTCAATCCATCCATATCCTCGTTCCGAATCCGCCCAGGGTTCATTGAAATTATATCTATCCACCCATGCCCATCGTGATTCATTATGTTTTTCCCCTTGTTCATTTCGGCGAGCACTTCTGATGCATCTCCTGTTTCATCCCTTTCGTATAGTTTTGTAATATAAAAGTGCGAGGGCATAAATTGATTATCTATCATATCCTTGTGAACCCCACCGTCTGTGTAATATGGATCCTCTGGGTCCCCCCACAGTACCATTGCAAAAAAGAGGGCATCTGTTAGATAGTCCGGGGGCGGGGATTTCTCATATGTGAGGAGTTTTGTCACGAAGTTCTGGACATCCTGTGGAGTATTGACCGGCGCCCGTCCTACAAATACATCGGCTATCATATCCACAGAGTCCTCAATCTCACCGAACACTCCGTCTCCATCAAAATCCCAGTTTCCGTCCAGGTCTGAGTAATAAAGGTCACACTGGAGACTGTCCTCATCATCAGGATGGAAATCTGCACCACACTGAAAAGCAAACGCAGTCCTTGATGGTACGGCATCCACATCTCCGCCAAGGAGCACCCATACAACACCAGAATCCTGATGCTGGCTCTTTATAAATTGTCTGATTCTCTCCTGATTATCCCGTCCATCATAATTATTGTATATCTCTTCAACTGTTTTTATCCTTGCTGGCACACCCTTCTTTGTCTTCCATTCAGCGAGTGGTTGGAAACAAGGGGCGAGATGCTCACTGGTTATAACGAGATACTCATACCCTGGTTGTTCGGATTTAGAATAACTTGGAAGGAGAGGTGTCCTATCCAGTAAGAATAAGTCTCCCTCTATGTCAACATCCTGATAGAGGATGAGTTGCCTGTCCTCTGGTTTATACTGAAGGGGATAGATAAGGATTGATTTGACCTTCTTCCCTGTAATATATCCTCCCTTCAGTCTTTTAAAAGTTTTACCGGGATATTCCTTGTCGGATTCGTATATTTCTCTGTCAGGTTCAACAGTGCGTACTTCTTTCTGTGAAAGTATTGCTGGAGGCTGCAGGGGTGAGATGTCATATTCTCCCAGGATGATAGGTTTTTTGTAGTTTACCGCTGTATTTGCGTTACCATTGGGTATAAAATGAACGATGTATCCTGGAATAGCGGGTTTTCCAACATCAAAGCCAAGAACTCCGTCCTTAAGAAAAGGATATCCATCCCCTTTAATCTCTACATCAAGCGGAGAGAAAGAGAGATGGATAGTTGTAAGAAGAGAAGTAAGTAGAAGGGTAATCATTGAAATTATTATATACTTAAAAACACAAAATGTCAAGCAAAATTTAACCGCAGATTCACTTGACATTCTTTCAATTCTGTGGTATAATGATGTGGGAGGCATCTCTCGTACGAGCCGTATGGCCTGATGCCGATAATCCAATTGTAGGCACAAATTCAATTTGTGCCCGAAGACACAAAGAGATTGAAAGATTACAGATTTTAGTATAATTCACCACAAAGGCACAAAGAGAAACTATTTATTTTTTAAACTTTGTGTCCTTTGTGAACTTTGTGGTTATAACCAGTTAGATTGTAGTCAAGACGTCATTGTGTCTTTGCGTCATTGCGTCAATAACTCAGTTACCCAATTACCTAATGACTTAATTACCTAATCACCCAATCTATGACATACGAGGATGCAATCTCATACATATACTCCTTTGTGGACTACGAAAGACTTACTTCTCCATCATACGACAAAAAGGAGCGCAGTCCTGTTCTTTTTAAGAGATTTCTAAGGAATATTGGTTCGCCCGAGGAGAGTTTCCCCGTCATCCATATTGCCGGGACAAAGGGAAAGGGTTCCGTCGCTATGATGCTGACTTTTATATTAAAAGAGGCAGGGTTTCGAGTTGGGACATATACATCGCCACACCTTACCGATGTGAGAGAGAGGATAATGCTTGATGGGTGCCCCATAGAAAAAGAAGAATTCCTCAATCAGTTTCTCGAAATTTTACCCGAACTCAAAAAAAGAAAAAAAGAGAGAACATACAGAACTGTGTTTGAAATCCTCACCGCCATATCTCTTCTCTACTTCAAGGAAAAGGAAGTAGATATTGGAATCATTGAGGTTGGTCTCGGCGGAAAATTGGATGCGACCAATGTATTTGAGAAAAGCACTGCAGTGATAACGAATATATCGCTTGACCATACGAAAATCCTTGGGAACACACTGAAGGAGATAGCGGAAGATAAATCTGAAATAATAAAACCAGATTCCCTCGTTGTGTCATCTCCACAGAGAGAAGATGTAATGAGAGTAATAAGAGAGAAGGCACTTGCGAGAAATTGCAAGTTTCTATACACCGAAGATTATAAGAATACCATAAAAGAAAAGAATGAAAGAGGTAGTGTGTTTGATGTAAAAACAAAAGA